>DASVEA010000388.1:0-3913 GCA_036380815.1 Nitrospiraceae bacterium | reverse complement strand
CAGGGGGTCGAAACGCAAGCCATGGGCATCGGCCACCGCTCGACAGGTAATCTTGCCGCCAGACAGGTTCACCCCTTTCGCCAGTCCAGCGTCTGCCCGCACGGCCTCTTCAACTCCCTGTGAGGCCAGACGCAGAAGATAGGGAAGTGTGGCATTCGTCAACGCCGCAGTTGACGTACGCGGAACAATCCCCGGCATATTGGCAACACAATAATGGAGCACCCCGTCCACCACATAGACCGGGTCTGAATGGGTCGTGGGTTTCGTGGTCTCGAAGCAGCCGCCTTGATCAACCGCGACGTCCACCACCACGGCTCCAGGCTTCATGCGCCCCACCAGTCCACGCGAGACCAACTTGGGCGCTCGAGCCCCAGGAACGAGGACCGCCCCGATTACAAGATCTGCGGCCATCACTGACTCGTCAATCGCAGCTTGTGTGGAGGCACGCGTCACAATGTGACCACGATACAAATCGTCGAGTGCCCGGAGCCGTTCAAGGTCGAGATTGATGACAGTCACCTGAGCCCCCATCCCGACAGCAATCCGAGTCGCTGCACTACCCACTATCCCAGCCCCAAGCACTACAACCTTCCCCGGCTCCACGCCGGGTACACCAGCCAAGAGAAGCCCGCGCCCTCCTTGCGTCCTTTCCAGATAGCGAGCACCGATCTGGACCGACATCCGTCCCGCGATTTCGCTCATCGGCTTGAGCATCGGCCGCGTGCCGTCTTTCGCCTCGATCGTCTCGTAGGCAATCGCCGTGATCGTGGTATTCAGGAGGGCCTTCGTGAGGTCCGGCAAGGAGGCCAAATGCAGATAGGTAAACAGGGTCTGGCCCGGACGGAAGAACTGGCACTCGGAAATCAGTGGTTCCTTGACCTTCACAATGAGCGTCGCCTGCTGAAACAGCTGCTCTTTTGATTCTGCTATGGTGGCACCGGCACTCCGGTAATCCTCATCTGAGTATCCGCTGCCGACTCCGGCCGATGGTTCGATCCAGACGTCGTGGTTGGCCTGACGCAAAGCCTGCACTCCATCGGGCGTGACACTGACACGATACTCATGATCCTTGATCTCTCTTGGGACCCCGATGACCATGGCCTCTCCCTCCTTGAGACATCCACTCCCGCGTCTTTGAATTCATTCTATATACAATGGCTGTGAAAATGCACGGACAGACTCATGGCGACGTCCCCACCAAGTGGACAGTGCGCGCAGGCCTGGTGTAAGATTCGCCCGCTCTTCAGCACACGATCGACAGAGGGAGGCTCTATGAATTCCGCTGCTGGGTCCTGCAATGCCTGCGGCGCCACCGGCACCGCGCTCATGAAGTTATCGCTCGGGAAGGATTTTTTCGGTCGAACCTACGATCGACTGTCCCCTTCGACCGATCAAAGCCCTAAATGGTACTGCGAAGGCTGTTCGATGCAAAAAAATCTCCAGCGAGACTTTCGCGATATCCTAGGGGAATTCGACAAACTCATGGCCGGCCAAGGTTCCAGCCTGTCTACCCCGGAAGAATTTCAACGAGCTTCATTACGGCTGCGAGAGATCGCCGCGCTGCTCGATGGCACGCAAGGCTCCTCACCTCTCCTCACAGAGTCCGACGTGAAAAAACTGATGGATCGCTTTCAGACCACCACCATGCAAGCTTGACCAAACAAGGTGATTCGTGACTCCATTCCAGCGTCACATTTTCGTCTGCATCAATCAACGGCCCAAGGATGATCCGCGCGGCTGCTGTGCCGACCGGGGATCGGAAAAACTCCACGCCCATTTCAAGAGCGAAACGAAACGCCTGAATCTCAAAGGGCTGGTACGGGCAAATAAAGCCGGTTGCCTAGACCATTGTTCGATGGGACCCAGCGTCGTCATCTACCCGGAAGGAGTCTGGTACTGGGTCGCCAACGAAGCCGACGTGACGGAAATCATGGAGCGCCACGTCATCAAGGGAGAGGTTGTGACCCGTCTCATCATGCCCGACCACCCGGCTCCCACGACACTCCCTCCGCTCAAATTGTAGCGTCACACCACAAGGAATCGGTATGGCCGTCGAAGAAAAGTGGAAAGCCAATCTGGAAAAGGTGGCTTTCATGAAGCAGTTTCCCGGGTTACTCGGAAACTGGGACGCCTTGGCGGGCAAAACCATCAAGGCCGTCATCCCGCTCAAGGGGAAACAGGGAGCCGCCGTGCTGGTGTGCACCGATGGCACCTTTACCATCGTGCCCCCAATGGCGCCGGAGCCATACGAGTTGGGCGAGGCGTTGGCAGTGGCACGGGCGCTACTCGAGCCTGCGCATCGGACGGCCTACGTGGAGTATGATCGACTGGCCAAGAAGGACAAAGACGCCCTCAAGTCAGCCAGAGTCGAGAAGATTCTCGGAGCGATTCACAACAATCTTGAGCAGATTCCGGAATTGAAGGATCGGTTGAAAGAACTTGTGAAGGAGTGGAAGTGAGCAGCCTCCCAGATAGAAACATGTTCGAGATCTTCTCACAAGGTCTCTTTGAAGGAGTCAAACCCATGATGATCATTCGCGATCACCTCATCCGCCATCCCGACCGCTGCACCCATCAAGCCATCTGTGTTCCGGTCTGCCCGACGGGTGCCTGGCTTTCGACGCCTCCCTATAAGTTCGATTCTTCCCGCTGTCTCGAAAGCTGTCGCCTCTGCCTGGATGCCTGTCCCTCGCAGGCGATCTATGGAGTGTTCAAAAAGGGGGAAAAGTTGCTGGAGCCGCAAAAGCAGACGGGGTAGCCTGGTAAGTTCCCGTTGCTCGCAGAGCCCCCACGATAAAGCGGTGGTCGCTCGATGCGCGCAGTCGGGAACCAACCAGGCCACCCCTTAGGAAGCTGTAAATAAGAGATCTCGACGCGCATCCGTTCCATCCGCGACTGAAGAAGGATGGAAAAGAAGACATTCGCTTAACGCATAATGTTTAGGGTTCAGTCAGCCCTCATAGACGAGCTATCCAACTCCTTTTCTCTCACTCCACCAACTAGCCTATACGATCTGTTTTCGCAAGCGGCCCCAGTAGGCGGTGCCGACATAGCCACAGGCGCCGGTGAACGTGGTGAGCGCTATGATTTGGTAGACCTTGCTCCTCGGGATTTTGACTTTTACGGCGGGGTTCAACAGATCGGGCGAATTCATGACGAGCTTCAATGATTCGCCGGCGGAAAGAACTGGCCACATGCAGGACAATCTCAGACGAGTTTCGTATCGTGGAATCGCCATGGTATAGAGCCAGCCTTGGTCGAGATGCTGCATTGCCATACGGACAAGTTTGCTCAGGACTGGCTGAAAACGTGCACGGTTCCGCTGGTCCAGTAAATCCTGTGCGGTGAGTCCAGCTTCGGCCAGCATGGGCGCCGGTACGTAGCAGCGGCCTTTCTGGAGATCATGAGCGACATCTTTCACAATGTTCGTGAGTTGGAGCCCCTTTCCAAATCTTACGCCGATCTCCGACATCTCCCGCACCTTCCACGAGGCCAACGCCTTCCGGTGCGCACACATCAAATCCGTCCAGAATTCGCCCACACAGCCAGCCACGTAATAGGTGTAGCGGTCGAGATCATCGAGCGTCTTCAGAACCGTAAGATCTTCCGCTGATGTGCCGGGGAAGACGCTGAGGTCCATCTCCATCCCCTGCGTGAGTGTCGTCATAAGCCGTTGCACCCGACGCCTATCGTCCGGTGAAAATGTTTGGCAGAGCTTGAAGCAATCTTCCAGTCGTTCAAGCAGGATACGCTCGGCAGAATTCTGCTGGAATGGTCCCACCGCTTGTTGGATCTCTCGCACCTGAGTCCAGGCGATCTGATCGCTCACGAACTGAGCTTTGAGTTGGCCGAGTAAATCCAGCCGACGAGGACGATCGATCAACTCCGTGTCCGCAATTGTGTCCGCTGCTCG
>DASVEA010000387.1:0-5862 GCA_036380815.1 Nitrospiraceae bacterium | reverse complement strand
CTGTAGCCGATGCGCCAGCCGGTGATACTAAATGTTTTGGAGTAACCGCCGATGGTAATCGTCCGGTCGGCCATGCCCGGCAAGGTTGCGAAGCTTACATGTGTCCGACCGTCATACAGAAAGTATTCGTAGATTTCGTCGGTGAACACGAACAAATCGTATTGTTGTGCGATTGCAGCAATACTCTCCAGTTCTTGCCGGCTGAACACTTTCCCGGAGGGATTGCCCGGCGAATTTACGATGATCGCCTTGGTCCGGGGCGTGATCACGCGCTCGATATCGGCTACGGAAAATGTCCAATCGGGAGCCTGCATCTTCACCGTCACCGGAACCGCCTCAACCGCCAGCAACGCGCTGATGTGATACTGGTAGTAGGGCTCGAAGAGGACGACCTCGTCGCCGGGATTGAGCAGCGCCAGGCAGGCACAATGAAAGGACCCGGTGGCCCCCGAGCTGACGGTCACGTCCGTTTCGGGGTCAGCCGCGATGCCATTGTGCTGTGCTAGCTTCTTAACGATCGCCTGCCGCAGTTCTGGCAACCCATCGAATCGCGAGTAGACATTCTTCCCGCACTCCATCGCCTGCGCCGCAGATCGAAGCACCACCGGTGGAACCGGCGTGTCGCAGACCCCTTGTGCCATGTTGAGGCCCTTCGCCTGGACACAGGCCTGGGTCATCGCTCGAATCTCCGAATGGGCTAATGCGGCCATTCGTTGGTTGATGTGCCGTTTCATCGACACACTCCTCCTTGATCAAAGAGTCTCTCTTGTCGCAGACCAATCCCAGATAGGTCAAGCCCTCTTTCTACGCAGATCGTGGAAAAGGTCGATTCGGATACGATTGCGGATTAAGAAGTTTTTGTTACATGCATAAACTAATTGGCTATACTGCGATCAGGACCCTGTTGGTCCCTTCCTGGTTACTCCTCCTGAGGAAGGAGGCCCGACAAGTCGTCCGGTAAAGTAGGGTAGCTTCATGGTCGATTTATTCTCTTTCGCCGAATACCCCGTAGCTCGCTGCGGGGAGCTTCATTTCTTCTCCGGGTGATTGAGAGGAGGGACATGATCCATGGCCACTGAGGACCCCAGGTCCAGCCGAGCTTTAGGCTCTGACCGCGAGGCTGCGATGGCGGAACGTCGGGGCCGCCGTCTTAGTCTGAGTTGCCGTCTATTCTTTTTTGGAGAGGATGACTTTGAGGGCGAGGCGACGGTCCTCGATCTCTCCACGAACGGCTGTCAGGCGACATCCCTTACCCAGATGCAGGTTGGCATGGTGCTTCGTCTGTCCCTGTTCCTTCACGACCAGCAATGGCCTCTGCGTATCGACGAAGCCCTGGTGCGGTGGGTTAATGGCGCAAATTTCGGTCTCGAGTTTACGGGGATCAGGTTGGCCCAACGCGAACGAGTCCGAGCAATTATTATGAAGGCCAAGATCTAAGAAACGATCGCCTAGATCTTTCCTCCACTCCAGCGATCTCCCCTTCTCTCCACTGCAAGAAAGGATGGCTCTTCTCGTGCCCTCTCTCCATTCTTCTTATTCTTGGGAGAAGGCTGCGGGTGAGAACGAAATACCTTATAGTACCGCAACACTTTCCTTACGTAGGCATGGGTTTCTCGAATGCGCGGAACTCTGCGATCTTTGACCCGATGGATCCCTGCATTATAGGCCGCCAAGGCCAAGGAAAGATCGCCTTGGTAGAGATTCAGCAGATGCCGCAGCTGCTTAGCGCCACCGCGGATATTCTGGATGGGATCGTAGACGTCGCTCACACGCAACGTGGCCGCGGTAGCCGGCGTCAGCTGCATCAAGCCGACCGCGCCCTTGCGAGACACGGCATGCTGGCGAAAATCCGATTCGGTCTTGATGACAGCGCGCAGAAGGGCAGGATCAAGACGATATTTCTTGGCGTACCACGAGATGGCTCGATGGATTTCCTGTTTAGAATACCGAGGGTGGGCGCCGTCGTAGTCGGGCCGCGTTGGCGTGGGAGCGGCGGCAATCAGCAAGCACAGCATAACCAGCGCACAGAGGGTGCGCGGCAGCCGCGAACAGAGCGGTCCGCTCCTTGTGTTGTCGGTGGCCATGGTGTGCAGTTATATCCCGGTGCACAAGATATCCTTCATAGAGGCCTGCAAGGTCTCAAGATCCGTGCCGAGATGGGTCTCCACTAACGTGCGGATAGGATAGGGAAAACGACGGCTATGCCACATAACGCACTGTGGCGTGATCTGCACAGAGTGGACGTTTGGGAACTGTTAGCTTTCCCCACGTGGTGTCATAGTTCTTCGAGGGCGAAGATTTATCGGAAATGTTCACCGAGAGAGTTAGGAACGGTTGCTCGAGATCGCTGGCAGGCTGAGGAAAACTATGTAGCTCCGTGAAAGCTTCGAAGGTCCAATACCGTAGCATAGCAGGAGCATGATCCCGCAGGATGCTCAAAAAGTTCGTCCTCACCCACTCACCGGGCCATCACTCCCCTGTTGGCGGACTTTTTCAGCATCCTGCTAGAGGAGTTCGCCGATCAGCTTGACCGCCTCCTCAGGCGAGGCAGCGGCATGGACGAGATGTGGCGCGAGATTTTTGAACAGGCCCACCCCGGCCTTGTCGGCCCCCAACAGAATCACGGTCTTCTTGGCCTTCAATGCCAGTGCAACTTCTGAGACTGTTCCAGTGCCGCCGAGCCCACAGGCTACGATGACGTCGCTGGACATGACGTTCACGTTGTTGCGCGCTTGGCCCAGGTCCGTAACAATCGCCACGTCCACAAACCGAGACACCCGTGCCTTGCCATCCGGCAGAATCCCGATCGTCAAGCTGCCGGGCACCGACTTCGCTCCCTCGCTGGCTGCGTCCATCACACCGCTCGCGCGTCCTCCCGTCAACACCACCCATCCTTGACGTGCGATGAGTTCTCCCAAGCTTCTGGCGTCCGCCAATTCTCGGATACCGGCCTTAGCCGGACCCATGACACCTATCACTGGTTTTCTGGTCGATTGTCGGATCGGACGTTTCACGGACCGCACCTCATTGGACGAAGGTATTGGCACAAGTTGCTAGGGTCAGAAATATACACCGAGGGCGGGGGACTTGTCGCGAGACTCTTCCGAACTGTCGGACGATAGGATAAGACGTCCGGCTTTTGTTAAGGCTTTCCCCACAACTCTTCCAACCGCTGGACGCGACCGCAATTGTATTTGTAGAATTTGTAGCGGATAGGGTTCTTCTTGTAGAAGTCCTGATGGTACTCCTCGGCGGGATAGAACTGCGAGGCCATCACAATCTGCGTAACGATCGGCTCTGTGAATCGTTTCGATTGCTCGATCGCCTGTTTGGAGGTGTCCGACGCACGTTTCTCTTCGTCGGTCTGAAAGAAAACGGCGGAGCGATACTGGCTGCCGTGGTCGCAGAACTGTGCGTTCGGTGTGATCGGATCGACGTTGCGCCAAAAGGCATCCAGTAACTTCTGGTAGCTCACTTTGGCTGGGTCATAGACCACTTCGACCGATTCCGCATGCCCCGTTCGCCCACCGGACACCTCTTCATAGCTCGGATTGACGACCTTACCCCCCATATATCCCGAGGTCGCAGACAGCACCCCCTCAACCTTCTCGAAAGCCTCTTCCATGCACCAGAAACAGCCCCCCGCGAAGTAGGCCTTGCCGAGAGTCCCGTCCGCTGCAGCCTGGCTGGTCGACTGGAGGTTCCATGCACCGATTAGGAAAATGACCACAGTAAGAACTGATAGAGCGTCTTGTCTTCTCATGAGACGGTCCTCCTCACTGACTCAGTCGAATAGCTTTGTGAATCCTTACGCGTCACGTGCGAGACTTGCAAGAAAAGCGGGACGGGTGACGGTTCGAGGTCCAACGTTCGAGGTGTTGGAACTTCGAACTTCGTATCGCGCCTGTCACGCACGTCTTGCTTGTCTGGCTCACGCTTCACATTCGAGACGCAGCAGGAATGAAGTCGGCATGGGCCCAGGCCTTCTTGAAACGATCCTCGGCCTCAGCCGCCTGGTCGTCCTTCTGTTGGGCCCGGAGGCTCTGAATCAATCCGGTCAGTGCCCACCCATTGTCCGGATGGCTCAGAAGGTCCGCATGATAAACCGCCTCCGCTTCGGAAGGGCGATCGGCCAGCAAGAGCACCGCCCCAAGATGGTGCCGCACGGACAACGGCCAGAGCGGTGGCTCTGAGAATGGAAGCGCCTCTTCCATTTTGATCGCCTCCTTGAACAGCCGGATGGCGTCATCATAGCGCTGGCGGCGCGCAGCGAGTTCTCCTGCCAGGACCCGCTCGGCAATCTTGAGAAGTGCCCGCTCGGTCTTTTCTTCCGTCGTGTGATCCCGGCGGATCTGCTTCGTGAGACCGGCAAGAGCGACGTGTTCACCCTCAGCCCCGGGGAGCCGCCCGGTCGCAACAAGGGCGAGCCCGCGCCCCAGTCGCCACATCCCTTCCATCAATCGCAATTCTTTGGGCGGTGGAAGTTCCCTCAGCAACTCCTCCCACCGGCCGAACCGAATCATCGAGAAGATAGGCGTAGGGAGGTAGAGTTCCTTCGAGCGGTCTTTGCGAGCTTCCTCCACGGTGATGGTCGCCGTCAAATCGCGAGCCGCCTTCATGGCTTCGACGTTGCGCCCCTCCATCGACAGGGAGGCCCAGAGAAAATGGAGATTGTGCGTGTAATACCCTTCTGCATATTCCCCGGTCTGGTCTCGGATGGCCAAGTACTGTTGATCGATCTCGACTGCTTGCTGATTCCGTTCCACCGCTTCGTGGTACTTCCCAATCCGCATATAAATGTGGGCAGGCATATGGACGAGATGACCGGCCCCCGGCATCAGGCCAGGCAGCCGCTCCGCACAGGGCAAGGCCCGTTCCGGTTGCGATGACGCCTCAACCGCGTGCAGGTAGTAGTGGCAGGCCCCCGGGTGATCGGGGTTTTGCGCGAGCACAGACTCGAGCGTGGTAACGATCTCGTCTGTGCCAGGCTGCGGTCCTCCATCCGGCTTCCATAAGTCCCAAGGCCGCAGATCCATCAGCGCTTCTGCAAACAGCGTGGCTGCATCATCATCCTCGGGAAATTGCTGCGCCACTGATCGCATGGCCTTCGCATAGGCTTCATCGAGTCCCCTTCGCTTGGTCCCCTTCCGGCCCACGTACCGTGCGACCAACGCTTCGATGTAGGCCTTCTCCCCACGAGTAGTGTGGTCTGCCAGTTGCCGAGCCTTCTGGACCATCTCGACGGCGCGACCTTCGTCTTTCTTTTCCATCGCACTATTGATGTTAGGGCCGAGCGCCAGCGCAATTCCCCAATAGGGCATAGCCGCCTGAGGATCCTGTTGGGCCGCAACTTCAAACGACCGAATCGCTTCTTCATGGTTGAAGGCATAGACGAGTCGGAGCCCCTGATCGAAATAACGTTGGGCCTGTTCCGATGTGGTGGTGATGGGATGGTGGAGGGAGCCCAGGTTTTCGAAGAGCGGCGGAACGGCAGTCTGGTCGGCAGGATCGGCATCCGCCAGTGAGAACATCGCAAGCCAACACGACATACCTACAACCAAGAGCGTAGCGAACATCGATCCTCCAGTAAGGCCCTTGATAGCCCGTTGTTCCGCACAGGATGCTCAAAAAGTCCGGCCAGCAAGGCCGCAGCGAGCGTCGAGGCGAAGGCGTACGCTTCGGTACGTTGAGCCTCTGAGCAAAGTGAGAACGCCGCTGGCGGACTTTTTCAGCATCCTGCTAGGTCTACTGCGATCCTTCGTCGTGATCAATGTTCCGAATAAGCACTGCGCGTCCTTTGTCATCCACGAAGGCTTCGATCCGATCCCCGACATGGGCCGGTCGATCGATTCGAGTATTTTC
>DASVEA010000386.1:0-4320 GCA_036380815.1 Nitrospiraceae bacterium | reverse complement strand
ATGCAATTGCCCGATGGCGGCTGGCCGATTTTCTACGGGGGGCCTTCTGAGATCAGCGCCTCCGTGAAAGCCTATTTCGCCTTGAAGTTGAGCGGGGTGTCTGTAGATGAGCCCTTCATGGTGCGAGCCAAGGACTGTATTCTCGCGAAGGGTGGAATCGTCCAAACGAATGTGTTTACCAAGATCGCGCTGGCGCTGTTCGACCAATACGACTGGGAAGGCATCCCCCACATGCCGGTTGAGCTGATGTTGCTCCCGAAGGGATTCTACTTTAACATCTATGCCATTTCGTATTGGTCCCGCGCCGTCTTAATCCCATTGCTGATCATCTTCGCGCACCGTCCGGTGTGTCAGATTCCGCGTGAGCAGGGGATTGATGAGTTGTATCTCATTCCGCGCAAGGAGATCCGCTATTGGAAGTTCCCGCCGTTCAACAAAGATCAAAAGTGGTTCACCCCGCACAATTTCTTTGTCGCGTTGGATGCGATGTTGAAACTGTACGACCGGATGCCTCTCATGTGGTTGCGCGAAAAAGCGTTGCATCGCGCCGCAACCTGGATGCTGGAGCACATCAAGGGCAGCGGGGGGCTGGGCGGCATTTACCCGGCCATGGCCAATTCGATCATGGCGCTGCAATGTTTGGGGTATCAGGTGGACGATCCCTTGGTACGGAAGGCGCTTCACGAAATCGAATCGCTGGAAGTCTACGACACGGTGTCGATCGGCGAGCAGCGAGTCGAGACCTTGCATCTCCAGCCCTGTGACTCTCCAATCTGGGATACGGCATTGCTCATGAACGCCCTTATCGAAACTGGAATGCCGCAGGACCACCCATCCCTCCAGAAAGCGGCTGCGTACTTGGTCTCGCGCCAAACCAAAACGGTTGGAGATTGGAATTTCTCGTCTCCCGATGCGAAACCGGGAGGATGGTACTTCCAGTCTGAGAACGAGTTCTATCCCGATGTGGATGACTCGGCAGTGGTGTTGATGGCGCTGTCGAAAATCCGGATGGCTCAGACCAACGACTTACAGGAATCTATCCAGCGGGGCACGAATTGGGTGCTCGCCATGCAAGGGTCCGATGGCGGGTGGGGCGCATACGACAAGGACAACAATCGCATCGTCTTCAACTATATTCCATTTGCCGACCACCATGCCTTGCTTGATCCGAGCACGTCCGACTTGGCTGGACGCTGCCTCGAGATGCTTGGGGCGTTGGGCTACGATCGGACGCACCCCGCCGTGGCGCCGGCCCTCCGGTTTCTCAAGCGAGAGCAGGAGACCGACGGCAGTTGGTACGGTCGGTGGGGCGTCAATTATATCTATGGCACCTGGTCCGTCCTAGCTGGGCTCCGTGCGATCGGAGAGGATCTCTCGGAGCCCTATGTTCGCCGTGCGATCGCCTGGCTTGAGTCGAAGCAGAATCCCGATGGCGGGTGGGGCGAGTCTTGTCTTTCTTACGGCGACGCCCCTGCGTGGAGCGGGAAAGGGGACAGTGCGCCCTCTCAAACGGCTTGGGCCATCATGGGACTCATGTCGGCCGGGATGACCGATGCCTTCAGCGTTGCTCGTGGCGTCCAATATCTGCTCCGTCACCAAATGAAGGATGGGTCGTGGGAAGAGGTTCGCCATACAGGCACCGGATTCCCTCGGGTGTTTTATCTCCGCTACCATTGGTACTGCCGATACTTTCCGTTGTGGGCCTTGGCGATGTACCGGAATCTGCGGACGCGTGGAAAGATGCGGGCAGACGAAGTACGGCAGCACGTACTCGCGTCCGGGCATCATCGAGCCGATCGTTGAACCGCCCGCCGACGTCATCCGTTGGCGCGGGGCAACCTCTTCCAGGATCTGCGGTGCATCCCATCGCCATCTTTGCCGCAACTCGTTGGGAACTCCAGGCCGTCCGGCGCGCGCTCGTGACGGATCGTGTAAAGACAATCGCCGGGGTCCGCTGCCATATCGGTCAGCGAGGGGATCGTATGTATTGGCTCATTCAAACCGGTGTCGGTCCCGTTGCGGCCGGCACTGTTGCGGGAAGGGTGTTAAAGTCACAGGCCATGTCGCTGGTCCTGTCCACGGGTTTTACCTGCGCGCTTGTACCGGCTCAGGTGGGAGACCTCATCGTTGGCACAGCGGTGTCTTCTGTACATGCTGAAGGAACCTGGACGATGAGGAATGACTGTGTGCTCTGTGATGGGGCTGTACGCGAAAGCTTTCTCATTGTGGCGCAGGATGCGGGGTTGGTCGCACGGGTCGGAACAGTCGTGTCATCGGGGACTGTGGTGTGGCGGGCGCAGGAGAAGCGCCTGCTGCGTCGCCTGACCGACGCGACCGGGCTCGATATGGAAAGTGCAGCGGTGGCGGCGGTGGCTCAGGAGCGAGGCCTACCTATGGCGATCGTGCGGACGGTCTCCGATCTGGTGGATGAAGATCTTCCTCTTGACTTCAACCTCTTTCTCAGGCCCACTGGCTGGATAAAAGGTGTGCGGGCGCTCATCGGTCGCCCGTCTAGCGTTGAGGGGCTGAATCGGCTGAGAAAGCAGAGCCGGGTGGCAGCGGATCGATTGACTGAATGGTTTCAGCGCTATGCGGAGACAGACAGTGAATCTCTTCGACTGTCCAGGTAACTGATGACGAACGTAATTGAACATCTGGGTGTGTGGGCCGTCACTCGTGTACGGGAGATGGGCCGCATGCTGTTGTTTGTGCTGTCGGCGTTTGCCTGGCTAGTGCGGCCTCCGTTTCGATTCCATCAAATCATGAAACAGCTCCATTTTATCGGGTATAGATCCACGTTTGTCGTCGTGCTCACCGCGGGGTTTACGGGGATGGTGCTGGCGCTCCAAGGTTATTACACCTTGCGGAAGTTTGGTTCCGAGGGGTTGCTGGGCTCAGCGGTGGCGTTGAGCATGATCCGGGAGTTGGGGCCGGTATTGGCTGCGCTGATGGTGACCGCGCGGGCCGGATCAGCCATGACCGCTGAGATCGGCATCATGCGGATTACGGAACAGATTGATGCGCTTGATACCATGGCGATCAATCCGCTGCAGTATTTGGTCTCCCCAAAATTGGTCGCCGGCGTGATCGGGGTGCCGCTGCTCGTGGCCATATTTGATGTGGTCGGTATCTATGGTGGTTCCCTCGTCGGAGTGGATCTACTGGGAGTGAGCGAAGGGGCCTATTGGAACTCGATCGAATCGGCGGTGGAATGGAAAGACGTCTACGGCGGCATTCTCAAGTCGATCAGCTTCGGGCTGATCGTCAGTTGGGTCTGCTGCTATAAAGGGTTCTACACGAGGCAGAGCGCCGAGGGACTTGGGAGTGCGACGACGGAGGCGGTGGTCTTATCGTCGGTGCTCATCCTCGTAGGGGACTATTTCTTGACGTCGGTGCTCTTATAACTCGTCAAAGGTCATCAAGTCTGAAAGTCAAAGATCGTTCTGCTGATAATTCGACTTGATGACTTGACAACTTTCAGGCGTTGCGACTTGTTGGATATGATCAGGCTGATCGGCGTTGAAAAACAACTTGGTGGGCAGCCGGTCTTGCAAGGCGTTGATCTTTCTATCCCTGTCGGCAAGCTCACGACCATTATCGTTCGCAGCGGAGAAGGAAAGAGTGTGCTCCTCAAGCACATGATCGGGCTCATGCAGCCGGATCGTGGTGAGGTGTGGGTCGGCGATGTGGAGATCTCTCGGCTGTCGGGCACGCGCTTGAACGATGTGCGGAAACAGTTCGCGATGCTCTTTCAGGGTGCAGCGCTGTTCGACTCGCTCTCAGTCTTCGAGAACGTGGCGTTCCCGTTGCGGGAGAAGTTGCGCATGAGGGGCCCGGCGGTGGCGCGACGGGTTGAGGAAAAGCTGGAGGAAGTTGGGTTGGCGGGGATGGGGCACAAGTTTCCCGCTGAGTTGAGCGGCGGCATGCGAAAACGGGCTGGATTGGCACGCGCATTGGTCATGGAGCCGGAGATTATCCTCTTTGATGAGCCGACGACAGGGTTGGATCCTTTGATGGCGAAATCGATTCACGATTTGATTGTCACGATGCATCGGCGGTTCGGCTTCACGGCGGTCATGGTCAGCCATGAAATTCCGGAGATCTTCGCGATTTCCGATTGGGTGGCGATGCTTCGGAAAGGCAAGATTGCGGCAATGGCCACGGTCGCTGAGTTCCAGCGGACCACCGATCCGGAGATTCATGAATTCATTTCAGTCGGTGGGACTGTGGCGCTCCCTGGTTCGCTCGTTGGGTGAGGAGGAGTACCAAGAATGGAAAAAGCCAAGTTGGAGATGGTGGTCGGCGTTTTCGTATTCGTCG
>DASVEA010000385.1:0-8664 GCA_036380815.1 Nitrospiraceae bacterium | reverse complement strand
TCTTCCAGCCGTACGCTGATCTCGCCAAGCTTTTTCGGAAACAGCCGGTGGTCTCCACCACCACCTCGTGGATCTTCACCGCGACGCCGTACATTGTGTTTGCTTCTACACTGGCCGCCGGGTTGTTGGTCCCCATCTTTGTTTCCAGTACCCCGCTCAACTTTGCCGGCAACATTATCGCGCTCGTGTATTTACTGGCGCTGGGGACGTTCTTCCTGATGCTGGCCGGCCTCGATGCCGGTTCAGCTTTCGGTGGAATGGGCAGCAGCCGCGAGGCCATTGTCGCTTCCCTGACCGAACCGGCAATGATTCTTTCTATTTTTGCGATTGCGTTGACCAAGGGATCTACCAACTTGAGCACCATTGTCCATAAGACCGCGCTATTGGAAGGTATCGTGACGGACCCATCGCCATATCTGATGGCACTGGCAGCCCTCTTTATCGTGGCCATCGCCGAAACCGGCCGTGTGCCGGTAGACAATCCCGCCACTCACCTGGAACTGACCATGATCCATGAGGCGATGGTCCTGGAATACTCGGGCCGCTATCTCGCCTTGATCGAATGGGCAGCCGGCCTGAAGTTGGCCGTGTTTCTCTCCTTGATCGCCAACGTGTTCGCCCCGTGGGGAATTGCGACGAGTATGGAGCCGGCCGCGCTGAGCATTGGCCTGGCGATCTATCTCGTGAAAATCTCGGGGTTAGCTGTGCTGATCGGCGTGATCGAATCGATGTTTGCGAAGCTGCGTTTATTCAGAGTGACGGACTTGCTGGGAGTCGCGTTTATCCTAGCGCTGCTTGGGTTGGTTTTCTTCTACGTCTTGCGAGGATGACATGCCGCTGTTGACTCCACTCATCGGATCTCAGATGGTAGATTTAGGCTCGGCGCTGTTACTGCTGACGTGCTTTGCAATTGTGGCGCAGCGGCGGCTTTCTGCCTGTGTCGATTTGTTCGCCCTCCAGTCGGTTTTTCTTGGCCTGACCGCAGCCCTTGTCGCGTTCCTCACGGGCATTCATCACATTTACATTGCCGCCGCGCTGACCATCGTCATCAAGGCCGTGGTCATCCCGCGGATTCTGAAGCGAGTGATCGAGCGGTTAAATGTAAAACGCGAGCTCCAAATGAACGTGAACGTGCCGACCGGGTTGTTGATCTGTGGCGCGCTCGTGATCCTGGCGTTCTTCATCACCCAGCCCATCATTCCGCTGGGCTTTTTACTCACCCGCGATTCGCTGGCGATCGCGCTGGCGATCATCCTGATCGGCTTTTTCATGATGATTGCGCGCAAGAAGGCGGTGACACAGGTGATCGGCTTCCTGGTGATGGAAAATGGCTTGTTCCTGGGAGCCACGGCAGCAGCGTATGGGATGCCTCTGATCGTGGAGTTAGGTGTCTTCTTCGATGTCTTAGTGGGTGTACTGATCATCGGCATCTATAGCCACCGGATGCAGGACACCTTCGACAGCGTTGATACGAGCAAGCTCACGACCCTGAAGGAATAGCACCGCATGTCCTGGCCTCTGGCCCTTTTAGTCGCGGCTCCGGTGATGGCGGGACTCGGAAGCCTGCTCGTGCAACAGCGGCGCGCCATCGAAGTCCTTCAGTGTGCACTGGCTGGGACTCTGCTGGCCGCTGCCGCGTTGGTTGCAGGACAAGTTATCGCTGCCGGCGAAGTGTCTGTGGGGGGCTTTCTGCAGACGGATGCGCTGAGTGCATGGCTTGATCTGATCATTGGCTTCGTGGGGAGCAGCGGGACGTTCTATGCCGTGGGGTATATGGGAGAGGAAATGGATCGCGGACATCTGTCGCTGAGACGCCACAGCCAATTTTTCTGCCTGTTCGACCTGTACCTCGCCGCCATGCTCCTGGGCGTGAATCAAGAGAACATCGCCATCATGTGGATCGCTATCGAAGGCTCCACACTTTGGGCGGCGATGCTGATCGGATTTGACCGGAACAAGGCAGCGCTGGAGGCCGGCTGGAAGTATATAATCCTGAGCGCGGTCGGCATTGCGCTCGCGTTGTTCGGCACCATCCTCGTGTATTACTCTTCGGAGCATATCTTGGGTGTCTCGAACGAGGCACTGCGTTGGTCTCAGCTCTATCGGGTGGCCGAGGGATTGGATCCCGGTGCGATCAAAATAGCCTTCATTTTTTCGTTGATCGGGTATGGAACGAAAGCGGGCGTCGCGCCGATGCATACCTGGCTGCCCGATGCGCATGCCGAAGCCCCCGCGCCGATGAGTGCGATGTTGTCGGCGAACATGCTTACGGTCGCCGTCTATGCGATCTTGCGATTCAAGGCCGTGACGGATAGAACCGTTGGGCCAGAATTTGCCGGCAGGCTGATCATCGGATTGGCGCTGCTGTCGCTCGCCGTCTCGGCGATCTTCCTCCTGGTCCAGCGAGACTACAAGCGGCTGTTCGCTTACTCCAGCATCGAGCACATCGGGATCGCATTGCTGGGATTCGGCGTCGGCGGCCTCGGGGTTTTTGCCGGCGCGTGGCATTTGATGAACCATGCCCTCGCCAAGTCCACGGCTTTCTACGGGGCCGGCCTCGTGTTTCTCCGCTACAACCACAAATCGCTGGATCGCGTGACCGGGTTGTTGCGTCAGATGCCGATCGCAGGGATCGCTATCCTCGTGGCCGGCGTCGCCTTGGCGGGGATGCCGCCCTTCGGACTCTTTACCAGCGAAGTGTTGATCGCCGTCGGTGCCTACCGCGCCAAGCCGGAAGTGACCTACGTGTTTCTGGCTCTGCTTGCACTCGCCTTCGTGACCTTGCTCTATCAGGTGTTACGTATGACGCTTGGAGCACCGGGGGAGGCTGGCACCGCGTTAGGCAGACAGTGCCGCATCTTTACGAGCGCCGCCGTCGGAATCAACGTCCTCGTGCTGGGAACCATCGGCCTCCACGTTCCACCTGGTCTGGAGACGTTGCTGGCATCCATCGTGAAGATCTTCGGCGGCGGGATGGAGGCGCCTCGATGAATACGATCGTCGCGCCGGTGGTGGTCTTTCTCGGCGCACCGCTGCTGGCTGTCTTGCTCAGCTTGGCGACCACGCATGCCCGCCTGTTGCATGGGTTGAATCTCGCCACGATGACCGGCCTGGTCGTATCCGAGATCGCCCTCATGCAACAGGTGCTGGCTCACGGACCCCAGACCGCGCTCTGGGGGTTGGTCTATATCGATGCGCTCTCTGCCTTCATCCTGTTCATCGTGACGTTTATCGGATTGGCCTGCTCGTTATATACATGGACGTATCTCGATGATTACATGGCTCGGGGTATGATTACGCCGAGGCGCCTGAGCCGGTTCTTTGTTTTGTTTCATGGCTTCCTGTTGGCCATGATCGTGGCGACGATGGCGAACAGCCTCGGTGTGCTGTGGGTGGCCATTGAGGGGACGACGCTTGCCACGACGTTCCTGATTGCATTCTTTCGAAAACGCGAAGGCCTGGAAGCGGGATGGAAATACCTGATTCTCTGCTCGGTCGGCATTGCGTTGGCGCTGTTCGGCACGGTGTTGACCTATTATTCATCGGTCCGGGTCCTGGGAGATGACAGCACCGCGTTGAATGTGACCAAACTCCTGGAAGTGGCCGGCCGACTGGACCCGCATGTGCTCAAACTTGCGTTCATCTTCCTCTTCGTCGGCTACGGGACCAAGATCGGGCTAGCACCCATGCATGCCTGGGTCCCGGAGGCCTATAGTGAGGCGCCGGCGCCGGTCACGGCGATGCTGGCCGGCGTATTGGAAATCGTAGCCGTGTATGCCGTGCTGCGAAGCAAGGCCATCATGGACCAGGCACTCCCGCCGGCCTTCACGGGCAATTTGCTGATGCTGTTCGGACTCATCTCGTTCGTGGTGGCCGCACTCTTCATTCTGATCCAGCGCGACTACAAACGGTTGTTCGCCTACTCCAGTGTGGAACACATGGGTCTGGCGATGGTGGGGTTCGGGGTAGGGGGACCGCTTGGAACATTCGGTGGCCTGTTCCATTTGCTCAACCATGCGTTGGCAAAGGCACTGGCGTTTTTCGCGGCGGGGAACGTGCATCGCCGGTATGCCACCCGTGAAATCAGCGAGGTACGGGGACTGGCGAACATTCAACCGATCACGGCGGTGGCGATGCTCGTCGCAGGATTGGCCTTGGTCGGGATGCCGCCGTTCTCAATGTTTGCCAGCGAGGTCATGGTGGTATCGGCGCTGGCCACTCAAAGTTTTGCCTCTGACACGCTGCATTTGGGACGATTCCTTACGATCATTATTGCCCACGATGTACGCAGTCTCGCGATTGTCACGCTATTCCTGCTATTTGCGGTGGCCCTGTTCGGGGGCTTCACCTATCGCGTGGTCTCGATGGTGTGGGGCGCCGCGCCGGATGGCGTGAGACGCGGTGAGCCGTGGGATGTGGGACACGTGCCACTGATCCTGATTGGCGCCGCATTGGCGGGGTTTGGTTTGGCGCTTCCGGAACCAGTGAGAGGGCTCATGGATCGGGCAGTCGCCATCTTAATGGTGAGGTAGGAATATGGCTGATGCGCAGACAGCGATGACTCAATTGAAGGAGGCCTACGGAGCTTCCATCGCGGAGATGACCCCGATCAATGGGACGCCGAGGCTGCGGGTCATAAAAGATGATCTGCCTCAAGTGGCACATTATATCCACACGCATCCGCATCTGCGTGGAGCCATGTCACTCCTCTGGGCTGTGGACCATCGGCCGCGCGAGGCGCGCTACGAACTCTGCTATTTGTTCACGCTCTCTGAGCAGAAAGACTGGCTTCTGCTCTGTACAGACTTGCAGGGCGATGATCGTCTATTCAGATCCATCACGCCGCACATCCATGCGGCGAAATGGTATGAGCGCGAGATCCGCGACATGTTCGGTCTGATCCCTGTCGGCCATCCCGACATGCGCAGACTTGTTCGTCATGAACATTGGCCCAAAGGCTCCCATCCACTCAAAAAAGATTTCCGATGGGACACTGTCTTGGAGCGAGTCAAAGGACAGCATGCGTTCCGACGGATTGAAGGCGAAGGGGTCTTCGAAGTTCCGGTCGGGCCGATCCATGCGGGCATCATCGAGCCGGGGCATTTTCGATTTTCTGTGGCAGGTGAGCCGATCATGCAACTCGAGATCCACCATTTTTGGAAACATCGCGGAGTCGAGAAGCTGTTCGAACAACAAGAATTGACCGCAGCGGTTTCGTTAGCCGAACGAGTGTCCGGCGATACGACGGTCGGCCATAGTCTCGCCTACTGCCAGGCGGTCGAATCGCTGCTGCACCTGGAGGTTCCACGCCGTGGACGATATCTACGGAGCCTGTTTCTCGAGCTGGAGCGACTCCACAACCATATCGGCGACGTGGGCGCAATCTGTAACGATACGGCATACGCCCTGCCCCATGCCCACTGTGGCCGGATGAAAGAGCAAATCATGCAGCTCAATGACCGGGTGACGGGGTCGCGATTTCTGCGAGGGGTAAATCGCGTCGGCGGTGTCGGTATTGATCTGACCCGCGAGCAACTGACCCAGATCGTTGCAGAATTGGATGGGATCGAGCCTGATTTTACTGAGCTCGAACGAATTCTGTTTGCCAATGCTTCACTGACAGACCGACTGGAAACGACGGGCGTGCTCACTGAGCAGACGGCGTGGGACCATGCAGTGATGGGTGTAGTGGGCCGTGCATCAGGTGTCGATCAAGATATTCGGCGCGACCATCCTTTCGCCGCCTATGTCGAGTTGCCGCCCAAAGCGGTGCTTTATCGGTACGGAGATGTCCGGGCGCGGATGCGGGTGCGGCTGGATGAGATCCATGAATCAATCCGACTCATCAGAGAAATTCAACAGCGCATTCCGCAAGGGTCAGTTCTCACCATGCCGACTGAGGTACCGGCTCAGGAAACCTGGGCGCTCTCTGCGGTGGAAGGTTGGCGGGGAGAAATTCTCTACGTGGTGATGGCCGGCGAGCAAGGGAAAATTCATCGGTGTAAGGTGCGCGACCCGTCGTTTGTGAACTGGCCTGCAATCCAATGGGCAGTGCTGGGGAATATCATTCCGGATTTTCCGTTGATCAACAAGAGCTTTAGCCTGTCCTATGCGGGGAATGATCTCTGAACGCCTCACGAGAAAGGAAAACATGTTTCGCATCATTAAGAAGAGTCTGAAGACCGGGGTCGTGACGGGCAAGTATCCCCGAGCGGAGACGCCTGTTGTACCGGTTGTCCAAGCGACTAAGGACAAGACCAAACTCTTCAGACGGTCACTGACTATTCGAGAGGTGGACACGGGCTCCTGCAATGCCTGCGAGATGGAGATGAACGCCCTCATGAATCCCGTGTACGACGCCGAGCGGTTCGGCATTCACATCGCGGCCTCGCCGCGCCACGCCGACGCGTTGGTGGTCACAGGCCCGGTCACCGTGAACATGGAGCGGGCATTGAAAGATGTTTATATGCAGACGCCTGATCCGAAAATCGTTATCGCACTCGGTGACTGTGCCATCAATTGTGGGATGTTCAAAGGCAGCTATGCCGTGACTGGTCCAGTGGAGCGCCACATTCCTGTCGATGTCCATATTCCTGGATGTCCTCCGCGCCCAACGGAGATCCTCAAGGTTCTTTCAGAGCTCCGAGATGAGCGGCGTCGTTCTGACGACTGAGCCAGCACACTCAACATCAGCCGGGCGAGTCTGTACAACAAAATCCGCGACAATCAGATTGAATAGGCCTCCGAGTGCCCCTCTCTTCCCCACTTCTCCCATCCGACTGTCTAAGAAGTTAGACGCTCTAAGGCATTGAAAATTCTCACATCGGATTATTGCGCTAGGTTCTGTTGACTAACATAGTAGAAAGAGGCGCCAGGAGCAGTTTCGATCGTCTCGCCGCATTCATCGCGTAACTCACGTTCCCACTGAGACAATTTAACAATTCACCAATCGATCTGATATTTGGCACAGCTGTTGCGGTAGTTGAACACTGCTGGTGAAGGTCTGGGTGATTAGGACCGGCCTCCGAATGACCCTCTCCTCCGCAAGGAGGAAACCTTCGCCAGCTCTAATTGTTCTTGGAACGAGGAATATTCGCCGGAAGCGGTAGAGGCCGACTAGAACAGTGAACCGTCACAGAGAAGCGGGGTTTATCACAGCCCGCCTCCCGCAAGAGGGACGGCGGTGGAAAAAGGAGGCCGAAGTATGAAAAGCGTATCAAATTCACACAGCTGCCGCGCTTACCGCATGGCAGCAAGTCTGCCGGCAGCATTGCTTGTCAGCAGCCTGCTGACAACCCCGATGGGGCTGGCCGCAGACCAGCACACTCACCATGGCGACATGGGGGAGTCATCGGCGGAGAAGGTCATTTATCGCGAAGGCGGAGCGGTCCTGCACGACCGCATGATGGAGGAGGTGAAGCGCCAACAGGAATCCATCGGGCAGAATGGCGGGTATAGCACCGGGGCGAACAGTCATATGCTGCAGCAGGGCGTTCTGCTGGTAGCGGAGGATCCGACGAAAGTCTCCGTCAACAATGGACAGCGCTGTCCAGCCACCGCCCCGGTGAAAGACTATCACGTCTCGGCGATCAACATCGAAATTACGCTGAGCCGGTTCCTCGACTATTTCCCGGGCTACATGTACGTGCTTACAGAGAACGTCGAGAAAGCTCGCGGCGAAGAAGCCGCGAACAGGGAAGCGCGGGAGAAGGAAAACGACCCCGGCGCTATCTCGAACGGGTTGCAGGGCGATGTCATCCAGCCTCTCGTGATCCGGGCCAACCAGGGCGATTGCCTCAAGCTCACCTTGCACAACGACATCGCAGATGAGCCGACGAACCTGGTTATCAACGGTTCATCCATGGTGGTGGAGGCTACCGGCAAGCCGGCGACCCCCTCGAATGCAGATGGCACGGTTGCATCGGGCGGGAAGCAGAGTTTCGAGTGGTATATCAAGCCGGATACACAGGAAGGTGCGCGATTTTTCCGGTCGCATGCATCGCGCGAGCAGTTCAACCAGGGCTTGATCGGCATGCTCGTCGTAGAGCCGCGCGGCTCACGCTATCTCAGCCCCTTCGACGGCAAGCCGATGGCGAGCGGCTGGGAGGCCATGATCGAAGATCCGAAGGGCGCGGACTTCCGTGAATTCTCGATTTTCTATCATGAGGCCGGTGACGAAGCGTTTCGTCTATTGAACAAGAAAGGCGAAATGCTGCCCCAGCGCGATCCGCATACCGATTCCTATCGGCCGGGCGCGCGGTTACTGAATTACCGCAGCGAACCGCACGGCACGCGTATTGAGCTTCAGGCCCATATGGGGTTCTACGGAGACGAGTCCATGGCCTATGGGTCCTATACATTCGGCGATCCGGCCACGACCGTTCCTCGATCCTATCTCGGCGATCCAGCCAAGTTCAGGATGGCGGGCGGGTCGGAGATCGTGCACTCGCATCACCTCCACGGCGGCTCCATCCGTTGGGCGCGCCAGCCGGGGAATAGCAACCTGGACTTCGCGTTGTCAAAGAACGGGCCGGTGAAGTTCCCTGCGATCAGCGACCCCTCAGACCGTTTGGACGTGCAGTCCATCGGGCCGACAGCGGTCTACGATCAAGTGATTGAGGGTGGTTCAGGAGGCTTGCAGGCCCTGGCCGGCGAGTTCGTGTT
>DASVEA010000384.1:0-3003 GCA_036380815.1 Nitrospiraceae bacterium | reverse complement strand
GACGACGCCGGTCGACTCAGGATCCGGTTTTCGCTCGCAAGGGACCTCCGGCCATGCAGACGGTGGAAGCGCCAGTGCCGAGGTGATGGTGTCCAGTAGTTGCCCTCCGTGTCGATCAACCTCGGAGGAATGGACGCCGCGGAGACCACGAAGCTCATTGACCGATTTGGGTGGATGGCGTGCGAGTTGGAGGAGCACCTCGTCTCGCATGACGCGCCCGCGAGGCACGTTCCGATGGCGGGCTTCCGCTTCCCGCCAGGCAGCCAATTCACGAAGCACCGCAGCCCCTTTGGGCTTGAGCGTGTCCCACCCCCGAATTCGTTGGTAGCGTTCCTGTGGTTCTCGACTTTTTTCTCCCACCGCCGCTTCGAGGCGTAAAAATTCCTCATTGGCCCACTCCGAGCGACCGAGTGTGTTCAGGCGATTCTGTAAATGCGTATGGATTGACAGGAGGAATTCGACATCTTCCAAGGCGTACACGATTTGGTCATCCGAGAGCGGTCGCGCACTCCAGTTGGTAAAGGTATGGGCTTTCGCCAGCTTCGTGCCGTGAAGTCGCTGGACCAAGTTCGCATAGGCGACTTGTGCGCCATATCCGACCATGGCAGCGGCGATCTGGGTATCGAAGAACGGCTTCGGGATTTGTCCTGCATGAATGGCAAAAAGATCGAGATCTTGCCGCCCGGCGTGGACGATTTTTTCAATTTTGGCATCACAGATGAGTTCCCAGAAAACGTCGAGCGATCCGCTGGCCCGCACGGCAGGAAAGTCGATGACGGCAGCGGTGGCAGCAGTGGCGACCTGGATCAGTTCGAGTCGTGGAATAAAGGTGTCTTCCCCGACGAATTCCGTATCCAAGGCCAGCCGGGGACTCTGCCGCATCGTGTGGCAGAGGGACTCAAGTGCACGTTGGTCGGTTACATACGGCAGCGGTGGATTGGGGGGTGTCACCTGGGCTTCATTCCGTTGGCCGGTAGGTGGCGTCTGGTGACCGCGGAGGCTCGACATTGCTGAGGCTCAAGTATTCCTTCAGAAACTGGTAGGCCTCCAACATGCGGCGCAATTCCGGTTCGGCGCTGCGGTCGCCATTATTCGAATCAGGATGGAGTTGCTTGGCCTTGTGGCGAAATGCGGCGGTGACATCGGCGAGCGAACTACCAAATTCCATGCCCATCGCGGCGTACGCGTCCATCGCGTTGTTGATGCCGCTCGATCCTTGTGACAGATCGCCCCCTCCCCCACCGGCGGCTTTCAACATATCGGCCAGGCTGATTTTCTTGCGCCGGCGACGGGGGCGCTCTCGAATCTCACTGTCGAAATCGTCCCATCGGTCTTCGACAAACTCGAGACGGGATTCCAGACGCATCGCACCAGAAAGCTCATGGATCTCTACAATTTCTTCCTCAATCTGAGCCAGCGACTTGATGATTTCCTCCAGACCTTCTTCGACACGAAAGAAGCTGTCGACCCGCTCCTGCATCATCGTATCGATGGCGAGTTCCAGACTCTCCTCGGCTTTCGGGCGCAACGACTCGATCCGTCGTCTCATCCCTTTCTGAAACTTAATGAATTTACTTTGTGAGAACGGCATGAGAACCCGACTCTCCCCTAGCAGGCTTCTGAAAAACTATGTGGGCACGCGAACTAGGCTCAGCCTTGACCTCAACCTTAACCTTCTGAAAGATGGCAGACTTTTTCAGCATCCTGCCAGGGGGCGCATTGTAGCACAGCCAAGAAAAGCAGTGGAAACCAGTTGGATGTATGTGAATTGGCTTGTTAGCGTGATGCGAAGTCGTCGCTGGGTTTGGTGCGGCGTCGAGCCACGCCCGTTGCATGTGCGGCTGTCGCCACGGCTTTTGCCACACGCGTTACGACTCCCTTGTCGAATACGCTTGGAATGATGTAGTCGTCGCTGAGAGCCGCAGAGGGAATGGTCTCCGCCAGGGCCTTTGCCGCAGCCAGTTTCATCGCTTCATTGATGTCGCGCGCCTGCACGTCCAGGGCACCCCGAAAGATGCCGGGAAATGCGAGGGCGTTGTTGATTTGATTCGGATAATCCGAGCGCCCGGTGGCAAAGATCCGGCAGTGGGAGGCAGCCAATTCAGGAGGGGCTTCGGGGTCGGGATTAGCCATGGCAAAGACGATGCGATCAGCCGCCATCAGATCCAGGTCTTCCGCAGTGACGATATTGCCGACGGATAATCCGATGAAGACATCAGCCCCCTTGAGCGCATCACGGAGTGTGCCTTGGGGTCGGTCTTTGGTCATGCAGGCGTCGAGATCCGTTCGGCAAGCCCGCAACTGTTGGCCGTCCCCTCGTAAGACGATACCGCGAGGCTCGCATCCGACCAGGTGAGAGAGGCCGGCGGCAAGCAGCATCCTGCAGCAGGCGGTTCCAGCGGCGCCGAGCCCATTGACGACCACGTGGATGTCCTCTATCCGTTTCCCGGTGACGGTGAGCGCATTGGTTAAGGCGGCGAGGATGACTACGGCCGTGCCGTGCTGATCGTCATGCATGACCGGAATATCCAAGGTGCTTTTTAAGCGACGTTCAATCTCGAAACAGCGCGGCGAACTGATGTCTTCCAAATTGATGGCGCCGAACCCCGGGGCAATGGCTTGAACCGTGCGAACAATCTCGTCAGGATCCTGCGTGTTGAGGCAGATCGGCCATGCGTCGATTCCCGCAAATTCTTTGAACAGCATGGCCTTGCCTTCCATGACGGGTAACGCGGCTTCCGGGCCAAGATTGCCGAGGCCCAGCACCGCGGATCCGTCGGTGACCACGGCAACCGTGTTGCCCTTGCTGGTAAAGGCATAGGCTTTGGTTTTGTCCTTCGCGATCGCTTGCGAAACGCGGCCGACTCCCGGCGTATAGACCATCGACAACAGGTTTCTTGTTGTGATGGGGAACTTGCTTTGGACGCGAATCTTTCCGCCGAGATGCAGAAGAAAAATCCGGTCGGAGGCGGAGAGCACCTCCACGTCCGGCAGCGCCCCGAG
>DASVEA010000383.1:0-5826 GCA_036380815.1 Nitrospiraceae bacterium | reverse complement strand
CGGTGGTTGACGGGGCAGAATATTCATGCCGGCGGCGGCATTGTCATGTAGCAGGATGCTGAAAAAGTCAGCCGGCTTCGTTCTCGCGTCGCTCAGAGGCTCAAGGTTGAGGAGAGGCTTCTTGGAGGTCGGAGTCACTGGAGGGATTTTCCGTTCGCCAAGATCCATTTCTAGGGGCGAACGGCCCACACGAAGTGCGGTATGTACCTCCTCGCCTCTTCGCTCGCTGCGGCCTTGCTGACAGCCTTTTTGAGAATCCTGAGGCATTGTTACCATCGACGCCAATATGGAAGATTCCAATAGTATATTGTGTGTAAACCGAGGTTTTCCTTAGCCTGGTAGGAGGCAACGGATGGGGCGACAGAATATTTCCACTGGTGGTCCCTGGGAGGGCAAGCTTGGGTACTCTCGGGCGGTCCGGGTCGGGGCCTCGATATCCGTCTCTGGCTCGACGGCCATGACTCCCTCTGGCCTGGTTGGAAAGGGGGATCCTTATGCACAGACGATTCAGACGTTGAAGAAGATTGAAGCGGCGCTCCAGCAGGCTGGCGCCTCGCTTGCCGATGTGGTCCGAACACGCGTGTACGTGGTGAACATCGATCAATGGCAGGACGTCGGCCGGGCCCATGGCGAAGTGTTTGGGACTATCAGGCCTGCGACGACGATGGTGGAGGTCACACGGCTGATCGATCCGGACATGCTGGTTGAAATCGAGGCCGATGCCATTCTGACCCAGGAAGCCATGTAGGAGCATGCGCGTGGGTGCTCAGCTGGATCGACAAGCATCAGAAATCAGGCATCTGTCCAAGACGGATCCTGTCATGAAGCGACTAATTCGGGACATTGGACCCTACCGCTTGACGCCGCGGATACGCCGGTCGCCGTTTGAATCGTTGGCACGAGCGATTGCCTATCAACAACTGCATGAAAAAGCGGCGGAGAGTATTTTGCGCCGGTTCGTGGCCTTGTTTTCGACAGGAAGGTTCCCTCAACCGGACGACCTGCTTGCGATGAACGAGCAGGCGATTCGTGGTGCCGGCTTTTCACAAGCCAAGGTTGCGGCGCTCCGCGATCTGGCTGCTAAGACACTCGATGGTACCGTGCCGACAGGCGCCATCGTTCGGAAGCTCGACGACGAGGCAATTATCGAGCGGCTTATTGTGGTCCGTGGGATTGGCCGTTGGACGGTCGAAATGCTGCTGATCTTCCAACTGGGGCGACCTGACGTCTTGCCGGTCGACGACTTCGGTGTACGCAACGGCTTCCGCATCGCCTATGGTCGGCGTTCGATGCCGATGCCGAAAGAGGTGCGACGATACGGGGAGCGCTGGAAGCCCTACCGCACCGCTGCCGCCTGGTATCTCTGGCGTGCAGCCGATCGCGTGAAGGAATCAAGATGCTGAAAAAGATTGCCAGCAGGGGGAGGGGTGGCCTGGGTGGTCCTCCGTGCTCACGGAACCCCCACGATGAAGCAGTGGTCGTTCGACGTGCGCAGTTGAGGACCAAGCCAGGCCAGCCCTTGAAAGAAGGTAACGAGCGAGCTTGGAAGGATAGGATCATCTTTGGTCGCTCGCTGCGGCCGTGTTTGGGAAAAGGCGCGTCCCTGGGCGAAGAGGCTGTCTTGGCAGACTCAGGGTGGGCGGATGAAGTAGCCGCCAGGGTTGGGCGGGTGAGAAAGTCGCCATTTTGAGCATCCTGCTTGGCGTCGATGCATGGGGGTTGTGCCATGGCCGATGAGAAAAAGCGACTCGACTCCAACGTCGCAGGCAACTTTTTTGTCGACGCGACCTGTATTAATTGCGACACCTGCCGGCAGTTGGCGCCGACGATTTTCGAGGAAGTCGGTGAGTTTTCAGCGGTCACCCAACAGCCGACCGATGAGGGACATACTCATCAGGCCTATCAAGCGCTCCTCGCCTGCCCGGTCGGCTCGATCGGTACCGAGCACAGCGACAAGTTGCGGATGCAGGACGCCATGGCGAGCTTTCCGCTCCAACTTGAAGACGAGGTGTCTTACTGCGGCTTTAATTCGGAGAAGTCGTTCGGCGCGAATAGCTTCTTCATCGAGCATACGGACGGCAACTGGCTCGTCGATTCGCCTCGTTATCTCAAACATCTCGTCGAGGCCTTCGAACACAAGGGAGGCATCGCATACATCTTCCTCACGCATAAAGACGATGTGGCCGATGCAGAGAAGTATGCCGCACGCTTCGGCGCGAAACGGATAATTCATCGGGCGGACGTCGAAGCGGCTCCGGATGCGGAATGGATCATTGAGGGAGCTGACAGTATACAAGCCATGCCGCAGTTTCAGATCATTCCTGTGCCGGGCCACACGGCAGGCAGCATGGCCTTGCTCTACAAGAGCCGGTTCCTCTTCACGGGGGATCATCTCTGGTGGGACTCCGCGCAGAAGATGCTCGGTGCTCCGCAACGGCTGGTTTGGAGGAAGCGCGTACTGGTGGACTCCATCCAGAAACTCCTTGATTACCGTTTCGAATGGGTGCTGGCCGGGCACGGGGATCGGATGCACTTGCCGGCTCACGAGATGCGTGCACAGTTGCAGGCGCTAGTCGAGCGGCGCCTGCCTGCCAGAGTATTACCATAGTGATGTTCACGCATTTCGCCCGGTGGATCGACCGCAACATTCTTTCTCTCGGCCGTGAGATGCGGCTCTCCTATCTGCCGCCGCTCATGGTCTATATGGCCTACGGCATCTCCGCCCTCACCGGCATCGTTGGTACCTTCTTTGTCAAAGACTACTTAGGCCTCTCCGCATCCTTCCTCGCGGCTCTAGGATTTTGGGCCGGCATTCCCTGGGCGCTCAAGATGCCGATCGGACATCTGGTCGACCTCTTGTGGCGATGGAAAGGCTGGCTCGTGGTCCTCGGAGCCGGGCTGCTGGCCACCAGTCTTGGGATCATGGCGGTATTAATCGGAAGCCGGGAAGCGATGACCTCCATCTTGCCGGCGGAAGTCTGGTATGTGGTCAGCACATTGCTTGGTCCGATCGGCTACGTGGTGCAAGACGCAGTCGCGGATGCGATGACGGTCGAAGCTGTGCCGCGTGTGGACGATCATGGCCAGCCGTTCGATGAACCCACGCGGAAGCTGATGCATACCACGATGCAGACGCTTGGCCGAGTGGCCATCGTCGGTGGCGGGATTCTAGTGGCGATAGTCAATGTGTATGTCTTCGCGGGAGTCGAGGGACTTCCACAGCCAGAGATCGTTCGTCTTTACAGGCAGGTCTATCTGATGGCGCTCGTCATTCCATTTATCTCAGTCCTCGGGCTGGTGATGGCTTGGTGGCTGCAGCGACAGCATAGGCAACAGCTCTTACAACAGGGTTTCTCGCGTGAACAGGCCTCGAATATGATGGAAGCACGGCAATCGTTGAGTGAACCGACGAGGCCGAATTGGTGGATTCTTGGCGGGAGCCTCGCCTTTGTCCTGTTCACGCTAACGGTCGGATTCGGCGGCTTCTCTTATAGCGAAGAGATTGTTTTTGCCGGCTCGATGACAATCGTCTTGTTCTTGATGGCCCGGCTGATGCGAGAGCTGGAGCCCGACAAGCGCTTCACCCTGGTTGGGACAGCGGTCGTGGTCTTCATCTTCCGCTCTATTCCTGGGACCGGACCAGGGACGACATGGTGGATGATCGACCAGCTGAGATTCGATCAGCAGTTTCTCTCCATCCTCTCGCTCATTGGCAGCACGTTAACCTTGGCGGGTATGTTCGTCTTTCGCCGCTTCATGGCCGAGCGGTCGATTGCCTATGTCGTGGGGTTTCTCACAGTGATCGGAACCATTTTGACCCTCCCGATCGTGAGCATGTTCTACGGCTTGCACGAATGGACAGCAAGAATCACAGGAGGGCTTGTCGATGCACGATTCATTGCGCTGATCGATACGGCATTGGAGTCGCCGCTTGGCCAGATCTCTATGATTCCGATGCTGGCCTGGATTGCCAACTCTGCGCCCGCGAACCTGAAAGCCACCTTCTTTGCCGTGATGGCATCGTTTACAAATCTGGCCTTGTCGTTGAGCCAGCTCGGCACCAAATACATCAACGAATTCTACGTGGTCAGCCGGGAAGTCCGTGACCAGGCCTCCGGCGCCATTCAAACCCCTGCCGACTACAGCCAGCTTGGTCCGTTGCTCATTGCGCAGCTCATCCTGGGCCTCGCCCTCCCCTTCGCGGCGATTATGTTTGCCAAGGTGACCCGCTTCAAGAGCGCGTAGAGGATTATTTCGGGCCGAGCACGACGCAGATGGTCGTGGATCGTTCGCCGCAGTAGAACGGCCAATGTCGGACAGGCTCCTAGAGTATCTCGCTCCAGGATGGACTCAAAGCAAACGCGGCATTGATCAGTCCGACGTGGGAATAGGCCTGGGGGAAGTTGCCGAGTTGCAGGCGAGCATGCGGCAGAAAATGCTCTGAGAGGAGCCCGACACTATTGGCGGCCGTCATCACCCGTGACATGACCTGTTGAGCCTCAGACAAGCGACCGAGCTTCACCAGTGCCTGGACGACCCAAAACGAGCAGATGACAAAGCCGGCCTGCGGTGTGCCGAAATCGTCTTGTCGCAGATAGCGATAAAGGAACCCTTTTCCCTCACCACTATTCCCCACCATGAGTTCCCGCAGAATCTCTTCCGTTGTGGCTTCACAGACCTTCCGGTTGGGAAAACCGAGAATCGTAGCCTGAGCAAGTGCAGCATCGAACGTGTCATCGCTGGGCCCGTTGCGCAGCGCGTCTCCCTTTGTTGCACGCTCCAACGCCTGGACAGCGAGAGTGCGAGCACGGTCCAGATCTACGGGGAGCGACTGAAGAAACCCCGCCCGCTGCATACGTTCGGCTCGATCCAGACCGGCCCAACACATCAGGTTGGTGAAGGAATGTTCTTTCCACCCGTTGCGGATCTCCCACAGGCCGGCATCAGGCTGGGAAATACTCCCTATGCAGAGGTGGATCAGTTTCGCCACTAATTCTTCGTGTTCCTTCGTTCGCAGATCGTAGAATCGATTGTCGAAGAAGATCGGCGCCAAGGTCAGGATCATCTCTCCATAGACGTCATTCTGGATGTGCTCGGCCGCCTGATTGCGACTTCTCACCGGCCGGCTGTGTGCGAATCCCTCCCAGTTCTGGTGTTCTGTTTCGGGGATTGGCAAGTCTTGGCTCAGCGAATACACGGGCGAGAGACGGTTATGAGATTGATCCAGAGTGTAGACGATGCTGAGAAGAAACTTGAGAAACCCTTCCATTTCTTCAAAGTGGCCGAGGTTATGAAAGGCGGACAGCGAAAAGTAGGCGTCACGCAGCCAACAGTAGCGGTAGTCCCAGTTTCGTCCTCCTCCGGGATGCTCGGGCAAACTGCTTGTCAGCGCAGCGAGGATCGCTCCCGTGTCTTCGTAACAGTGGAGTTTGAGGGCGAGGGCTGAGCGAATCACCTCTTCCTGGTAGAGCACGGGGATGGAGCAATGCTTCACCCAGGTCCGCCAGTGTTTGGTCGTTTGGTCCAGGAATTCGTGGCTGGCCTTGACGATGTCATCTTCAATCCCAAGCCCCCAGGTCAATGCGAAGTACATCTTTGAGGTGAGCGCGACAGGAGATTCCTCGCAGAGATACGTGAGGGGCATGTTGGTGAGCAGGCGTAGGAGCTCCCCACGAATGTCGTAGCGCACGTGGCTGCTGCCGCGAATCAAGCGGGTCGGCTCTTTTTCCCAGCCGGAGACGTGTCGACAGCAGACGCGGATAGAAGGTGTCCCACTCAGCGGTTCCACTATGCGAAACAGCGCGGCCGGTCGGTAGATGCGCCCAT
>DASVEA010000382.1:0-15974 GCA_036380815.1 Nitrospiraceae bacterium | reverse complement strand
GTCAGCACGGGATACCAATCGAAATCACTGAATAAGGCAAGCATGAGCGGCATGAGACCGGTCAGCCCGAGTAGGCCCAGAAAGACGAGGAATACGCTCATGAACTTGCCGGCCACGATTTCATTGATGCCGATCGGAGAGGTCAGCAAGAATTCAAAGGTGCGGAGTTTGCGTTCTTCGGCGAATAACCGCATCGTCAGGATCGGCAGGATAATCAAGAGGACAAATCGCATGCTGGCAAACAGATTCCGGAAGACCAGATCGTTCAGATTGATCTGGGCGCTTCCCTGCATCTGCGTCAGCTGAATCGCCTGGGCTCCGGCAAAGACAACGTAGAGATAGGCGAGCAGTCCTACGATCAGGAGAAACACGGATCCCACGGCATACACCACGGGCGAGACGAAGTACGAACGCAACTCTTTTGCGATGATGGCTTGGACTGGTGTCATGCTGGCTGGCCTGCCGGTTCTGCTGGGGCGACCACTGCGTCCGGCGCGAGACCCTCCTCATGTCTGGTCAGTTGGAGGAATACGTCTTCCAACGTCATGGAAATGGCTTTTAGTTCGAGCAATCCCCATCCACTGGTGACCGCCAGGCGAGCCACTTCTTCCCGCACGTCCCGACCAAGTTCGCATTCCAGGAGAAAGGTGCCGGAGGCACCGCTCGTGAAGACGTTCTGGACCCCCTGCACCGCCTTCAAGCGACTGTCGGTGTCTGCAATGGGAGATTTGAGGGTGAGCGAGATCTTTTCGGACTGGCGCAGGCGCGCCGAGAGTTGTTCGGGTGTATCTTCGGCCACGATGCGCCCGCCGCTGATGATCACGACGCGCTGACACACGGCGGTCGCTTCGGGAAGAATGTGGGTGCTCAGGATGACGGAATGGGATCCGGCCAGGTTCTTGATCAATTCTCGGATCTCGATAATTTGTTTCGGATCGAGTCCAACGGTCGGTTCATCCAGGATTAAGATCTGAGGATCGTGCAGTAGCGCTTGGGCCAGCCCGACGCGTTGGCGATATCCGCGCGACAGATTCCCGATAAGGCGGTGTTGCACCGTGCCAAGTCCGAGCCGCTCGATTTCACGCTGCATGGACGAGGTGAGAATTTTTCCGCCCAGACCGCGGAGGCGGCCCACAAACCGAAGATATTCTGTGACCGTCAATTCCTGGTAGACCGGCGGAGTTTCCGGCAAGTAGCCGATCCGACGTTTCACCTCCATCGGCTGGTCCCCACAATCGAATCCGGCCACACGTGCAGTGCCTTCGGTGGCCGGCATAAAGCAAGTCAGGATGCGCATGGTGGTGGTTTTACCAGCCCCATTCGGGCCCAAGAACGCCAACACCTCGCCCTTGGCGACTGAGAAACTGACGCGATCGAGGGCGGTATGTTGTCCATACCGCTTCGTGATCTGTTGAACTTCAATCATACATATGTGGTGATTGGGTCGATTGAGTTGGGGAGTACTGCCGCGGGTTGGTCGTTACACCCTGACAGGCAACACTTGGGCATCTTACTCAGTCGGATTGGGGCAGTCAATATCGTGTTCCATCCTTGTGCAACTTTACACGTTTTCTCCATCCTGCTAGAGTCCGCTCGCACGCGGATAGGTCTGCCAGGGGGAATCGATCCATGACGGGGATGCGTCAAGCGAGCGGGGCACTATTCGCAATCGCCGCGTTGATGATGCTGCTCTGTATTTCACCTGACAATGCGGCAGCCAGCGGACGGACCTATCGGGTCCATGGCCAGGTAACGGCGGTGAATATCACCCAATCTCCCCATATGATTGTCGTCAAGACACCGTTGACCAAGCATGACGATATGACCGTGGGAGCCAAAGTGACAGGCCAAACCAGGATTGTGCGAAAGGGGAAGCAGGTCGCGCTTCAGACCATCAGAGTGGGTGAGATGGTGTGGCTGACCTACGTCAAACAGCGGGACGGGGTATTTGCTCGGATCATTCAGGCTAAGTAGCCTCTCTGGTTCAGGCTACCGAGACAATAGATGTGTGGGGTAGCTACGGGGTCCTATGCCACATTATTCATGACGGTTCGTCGCGACACCGAATAAAAGCCAGGCGAGGGGCAAGTGCACGAGGCGAGAAGGAAAGCCATTCCCTAAAATGTTCATGCATAATGCGGGCTTGGGTTATCTTCGAGACAGACGGCTGTATGACGGTTTCAGGCATGGCGCCATCAAGTCGTCCGCGTTAGTATCGATCATTGGTTGACTGGCACAAGTACTTTCCTCTATATATAGAGTCAGTCCTCTCGGTTACCAGCCAGGATTGTTGGTTCGAGGGCGTACAGTTCCTTATCGGCCTCTCCTTTTTCCTTCATCCCAACGTAGGGGTTAGCGCTACGCTCTCGGTATTGTGGGACTATCGTTTGGACCGTACTGTGAGGGCACATAAGCCAGGATCCTGTGTGACAGTCGGTTCAACCGGGAACAAGAGGTGGTGTTAGATGATCAGCCGAACTCGTGGAAGCAGTCGACAGCTGTTATGGGCGATGAGTCTCGGTCTGGGGATGTTCCTGGGTGCCTGTTCGTGGATTCCCAAGGGGGCGTCTCAATTGGACGTGGGCATTGAGGATCGTGGAGTGGCCTCCTGGTATGGCGAGTCGTTTCATGGCAAGCAGGCGGCCAACGGCGAGCTGTTCGACATGGAAGCATTGACCGCGGCCCATCGGACCCTGCCGCTCGGCAGCGTGGTCCGGGTCGTGAATTTAGCGAACGGGAAACATCTCCACGTAAGGATCAACGACCGGGGTCCCTATGTCAACAACCGGATCCTCGATCTTTCTCGTGGCGCGGCGTCTCGGCTAGGGATGGTGAAGGGGGGCCTATCCGTCGTACGGGTTCAGTTGGTTGGGGAATACTGGCCTGCGGCTCTTCTCTCTTCTGAGGCCCTGGAGACAGTATCGGTCGCTCTCATTCTCGGTCGAGAGCACGCTCCATCAGGGATCACTGAACCCCTCCCATCAGCTTGGGAAAAGTCAGATCCTCTGCTGGTCTATCCCCTTCGACTGCCTCCTAGCGATATCTGGATTCAGCAACGCGCGCGACGTTTGACAGGGATGCAGGCAGAAGATCATACCGACCATACCGAAATTGCGACAGTCGTTTTTACCTAGGATCCTGGTCGCCAAAGTTTCACTTTTCGAACGGTTTAGTCCTCTACACCCACTCCGTAGGCTCCTGGGTCGGTCGTTCGGTCATCCTTCGAGCGAGCGCCTCACGAATCGTTCGACTCACCTGATCGATTTCTCCCACCTCCGATGCGGGAACAATCCAGGCCTCTGCCGGTTCCAGTTCGATGCGATAGTGATTCTTCCTCGTCGAGAACCATTCGATATAGGGATGAGGAGCGAGGTTCGGATGAGGGTCGAACGAGATCAAGTTCACATCCCCGATCTGTGGGTTCTCCATGTCACCAATCACCTGCCCGGCGAGATCCTCGTCCTCAAACCGACGATTCCGAAACTGAATGACCTGCCCCGCGATATCGGCCTTGAAGTTTCCCCGTAAATACACATCGACAGGACCGACCACCGCAAATACAATCTGCCCCACGATTGTTCCGTCAACGCGATTATCCAGAAACCCTTCCTGCACCCAGCGTCCATTGCCAAATTTTTGTGCCATCTGAATCCCTGTAACGAGTTAAGCCGGCTGGACCGTGCCGACCGCGGGCGCTGACGATCGAGGGCCGCTCCCAAAGGCGCCCACCAACACTGCCAACAAAATAAGTCCACTTCCAATCCACCCCTGAAGATCCAACGTTTCACCGAGGAAGTACCAGGAGAGCCCGGCCGCGTAGACCGGTTCTGACGCAAAAATCAATGCCACCTGTTGTGCGGGGACAATGCGCTGCACCCACATTTGAACTGCAAAGGCCCCGGTCGCAAGTCCTCCGGTCACCCCAAGCCCGACAAGCAACAACGGTGTCGGCGCAAACGCCTGAGCCGGCGCCTGTTCAACCAGAAGGGTGGGAAGCAACAGGACGACCATCGCCATCATTTGCCAGGCAAACAAGGACGGCGCATCGACCGCGCGGGTAAACCGTTCAAGACAAGCAATATGCGCGGCAAACGCAATCGCACAGACAAGCGTCAAGAGATCGCCAAGATTCCCGGATGCGCTGGGCTTCACCAGCAGCCAGAGCCCCACCGTGGCGATTCCTGTGGCCAACCACACACGCCGGTCGAATCGGCGCAGGATCAACGGCACGATGACGACATACAGCGCCGTAATGAAGGCGGAATTCGATGCGGTCGTATAGCGGAGCCCGACCGTTTGGAGAACATAGCCGAGGAAGAGCCAGCAGGTGGCGATCGCACTCGCCCGCAAGACCGCCGGCTCGCGGTGTAAGCGAAATCTCCAGAGCAGATACCCGCCCCCGACCAGCAATGCCCCCAGGAGAAATCGGAGAAACAGAAACGAGAGCGGTGGAATTTGCTCGAACACCGCTTTGGTAGCGGGAAACGTCGCGCCCCAGATGAAGGTTGTCAGCAGGAGTGCAAATCGTGGCATGGAATCGAAGCAGTGCTGAGTTATGAGTTATGAGTTCTGAGTATTCGGGCGAAACCGAAGTAACCGAGCTGTCCTCAACTCAGCACTCAGAACCCAGAACTCAGAACTTCGTCTTTTTATGCTTTGCACAGCGGACAACGGCGCTGTTCAGTCGTCCCGGCCTGCTCCATCGCCGCTAGCGCCCGCTCCTTATCCAGGTAATCAAACCACCCCCCTTCCCAAAAATCGCTTGAGGAACCGATCGACGTAGACGGCACCTCAGAACAACGATCCTTGTGGAGTGTGACCCGATCGATTGAACGCGCAATGTGAATCCAGTAGCTCACAGGAGCAGCACCTCACCGACAGACCACAGCACAGCCGATTTCTTGCGATTCCTAGCTTGGACACACTCACGACCAGCAATCGGATTCCGATTCATTCTACGATGGAGTCGTGTCGACGATTGAGATAACTTAGCAGGATGCTGAAAAAGTCCGCCAGCTTTATTCTCGCATCGCTCAGAAGCTCAACGTACCGCAAGGGTACGCCTCCTCGCTCGCTGCGGCCGCGCTGGACGGCCTTTTTGAGCATCCTGTGGACTAATCGGCAATTATCGCAGACGCCCCATTCGCCGAGCCGCACTGGAGCGAAAATAGTTTTCCCGCAGCTTGTTACGGCAGGAGTTGCCACTCATCCTTCTCGATAAAGACTTTGACACCCGTCTCGAGCTTCTTAATATCGTCCTTCTCAAAGATCCTCATGTATCGATCGATCCGATCCGGATCGTCGATTCGCTCTTCCTGCATCATTCCACTCACACTCTTGTACTTTCGAATCAACAGGGGCATTGAAATCCTCCTCTTAAACCACTGGAAGTCATGTCCGCTAGCTGGGTACAATAAGGCAAAGCTCAACGGCCGGTCAAGGGTGCCTCTCTCTGTCCGGTGTTCACTGATTTGGAGGATACGAACCATGCCGATCTATGAATATCGTTGCGGGAAATGCGAGAAGCACTTCGACGCCACCCAATCCGTCCATACCAGAGTTGAAGACACCGTATGTCCTCACTGTCATGCCCAGAGCGCCACACGATTACTGTCCACCTGCGCGACACAAGTGAAAGGGACCAAAAAGACCGGCTTCGCCGAAATGAAAGCCTACAACATGTTAGACGAGCGGATGGACAAGTTCGCCAAACTCCCGCCACTGATGGGCAAACGCGCAGCGCCCGACACGGCTCCACCTTTCGATCCTTCTACTGGCGGCACAACGGAGAACTGAGCTAGATTGTGGCTGGCATGTGAATACGTGTCGTCCTCTTCCCCATATCCACCCCAACCCCATGGAGCTCGCATGACCGCGAGACTCGTGCTCTCGCTAGGCCTCAACCTTCTATTCAGCTGTGTACTAGTCCTCGTCGCCCTTGCAGACGTCGCCGGGAACCTGACTATCGCCGGCAACGGACCGGAGCTGACGACCATCGAACCCCTCGCCCGCGCATTTGAAAAAGCCAACCCGAGAGCCTATCTCGATGTCCTCTGGGACGGCAATTCGAAACCTGTTGAGATGGTCAAATCTGGCCAGGCCCACATCGCCGTGACCGGAACTGAAGCAGGAGGTCTTTCGGCGACTCCCATTGCGTGGGATGGGATCGGCGTCCTCGTGCACCTCTCCAATTTTACAAAAGAAGTCACGAAGCAACAAGTTGCCGACATTTTTTCCGGTAAGATCACGCTGTGGTCCGAACTCGGTGGTCTGGAGACGAAAATCTTGGTCATCGATCGGCCCCGCAACCAAAACATCCGCGATGCGTTTGAATCGCAGCTCGGCATTACCGGCAAGATGACCGGTACCGCCAAGGTGATTGGCTCCGATGAACAGGTCGTTAAAACCGTCGTGGGGACACTTCCCCCATTGTCTGCGGTCGCCTATCTGTCCCTGAGCCAGGGATTATCCGTCGTTTCAGGCGGCGTCCCCGTCAAACTCTTGCCTGTAGACAAGGTCGAACCGGAGGGACCCACCGTCAAAGACGGCCGCTATCCGCTACGTCGCCCCATCCTTCTCTTGTCCAAGAAGGAGCCGCATCCCCTGGCTGAGGCATTCACCCAGTTCGTCCTGTCTCCGGCCGGTCAACAACTTATAGCCGAGACGTATATCCCGATCAAAGAGAAATAATCGTGCGTCATTGTATTAAGGGAGGCACTTATGCAGACGTGGCGATCATCGGGGATCATGTTATTGGGACTCATCGGATCCATGGCTTCACCCATGATCGTGTCCCACGCGGAGGAGCCTGGCGCGATGGTTGATGGCGCAGGATTTAGCCTCTACGGTACCGAATCGATCAAGGGCTTCGATGCCGCAAAAGTCGAACGGGACCCTATCTGCGACCAGAGCAAGCGCCCACGAATCGCCAAGGTCGAACCGGATGAAGCCAAGCCGGGCGACAAAGTTGTCATCACCGGCGAGAATTTCGGCACGAAGGAGTGTTTTCATACTGTGACCTTCAGCGCAGCCTCAAACATACCCGTGACCTTCAAATTCATGAGTGACTCGGTGATTGAAGCAACTGTGCCGGATGCGAAAGCAGGGATGTCGTTCGTCATCATCGTCGCGGGAAGCGGAAGCGCCCAGTCAAAACCGGTCTTGATCAAGTCCAAGTAAGCTCAATCCCTCTAGCCCGGTTTGGTTTGCTAGCTGGTTTGCCTGGCTTCTCTTGCTCTTCGAACCAAACAAACAAGACAGACTGTCTCGCGCGTCACGCGTCAGGGTCACCGGCAAATTGTATCAATATCCCCCTAAGATCCGGCTCGTTCTACTCCCTTCCTCCCTCGACACGACTCCTGATCCTATGCTAGCGTACGCCCTCATTTTCGCCTGATAACTCTCGAAGAATCGCGAACGATCTGAGGAGACAGGGATCGGTATGTTCAAAAAAATTCTGGTGGCCAACCGCGGCGAAATCGCCATGCGGATTATCCGCGCCTGCCGCGAATTGAATCTCGCCACCGCAGCCATCTACTCCGAAGCCGATTCGACTGGGATCTACGTCAAGAAGGCGGACGAGGCCTACATGGTTGGCCCAGGACCAGTCAAAGGCTTCCTGGACGGCCAACAGATCGTCAGTCTTGCACAACGGATCGGCGCCGATGCCATCCATCCAGGCTATGGATTTCTCTCAGAAAACACGCAATTTGCGCAGCTGTGCCAGACCTCCGGCATTACCTTCATCGGCCCTTCGCCCCACGCCATCGACTTGATGGGGAGCAAGATCAAAGCCCGCGAGCTGGCCAAGCAAGTCGGCGTCCCTATCGTCCCCGGTACTGAAGGCGGCATCGCCGACGTCAAGGACGCCCTGTCGTTCGCAAAAGACACCGGTTACCCCGTCATGATTAAAGCCAGCGCAGGCGGAGGAGGACGCGGCCTCCGCGTGGTGCGGTCGGATACCGAACTTCGAGAGAATATGGCAGTCGCGTCACGGGAGGCCCGGGCTGCTTTCGGCGATGGAACCGTCTTCCTCGAAAAGTATATCGAGCGACCGCATCATATCGAATTCCAGATACTGGCCGACCGGCACGGCAACATCATCCACCTAGGCGAGCGCGATTGTTCGATTCAGCGCCGGCATCAAAAGCTCATCGAGATTGCTCCATCCTTGATTCTCACGTCACATCTTCGTGCTGAAATGGGTGAAGCGGCCATTGCCATCGCCAAGGCAGTTGAATATGACAATGCCGGCACCGTCGAGTTCCTCCTCGATCAGGACAGCCGCTATTATTTCATGGAGATGAACCCGCGCCTCCAAGTCGAACATACGGTGACCGAGCAGATTACGGCAATCGACATCGTGCGCAATCAGATTGCCATTGCAGCCGGCATGCCTCTTGAGATCACGCAGCAGGAGGTAACGCTCCAAGGCTATGCCATCCAGTGCCGCATCAACGCGGAAGACCCTAAGAACAACTTCCGGCCTTGCACCGGCACCGTCACAGCCTATCTCTCGCCGGGCGGGATCGGGGTGCGCATCGACGGAGCGGTCTACAAGGACTACACGGTACCGCCCTACTACGACGCCCTCTTGGCCAAACTCACCGTGCGCGGCCGTACGTGGGAAGAAACCGTCAGCCGCATGAGACGATCGCTCGAAGAGTATGTCTTGCGCGGGGTGAAGACCACGATCCCCTTTATGATGGAGATCATGCAGGAACAGGATTTCATGGCAGGACATTTCGACACCTCCTACCTGGAGGCGCATCCTGACCTGTTCAACTACGACGATTTTGAGGAGCCGGAGGATCTGGTGCTGGCACTTTCCGCCGCTATCGCCGCCTACGAAGGGCTGTAACAGGATGCTGAAAAAGTCCGCCAGCGGCGTTCTCGCATCGCTCAGAGGCTCAACGTACCGAAGCGTACGCCTCGCCTCTTCGCTCGCTGCGGCCTTGCTGGACGGCCTTTTTGAGCATCCTGAGACTATTTTGATGTCGGTGCCATATGGAAGATTCCAACGGCGTTTTGCCTATAAACTGAGTTTTTTCACAACCTGCTAACGAAAACCCATGGCTGCGAAACCAAAGAAAAAGACTGGAAAACGAAAGCCGTCACTGCAGATCGAGCCGGCGGTGGGCAAGCCCATTCTGATCACCGATGTCGCCTTGCGCGACGGCCATCAGTCGCTCTTGGCCACGCGCATGCGGACGGAGGACATGCTGCCCATCGCCCAAAAGCTCGACGCCGTCGGCTATTGGTCGCTCGAGGTCTGGGGTGGCGCCACCTTTGACACGTGCCTGCGTTTCCTCAAAGAGGATCCCTGGGAACGGCTCCGCGCGCTGCGCGCCGCCATGCCCAATACCAAACTCCAAATGCTGCTCCGCGGGCAGAACTTGGTCGGATATCGACACTATGCCGACGATGTGCTGGAACGGTTCATCGAACGGTCCGCTGCCAATGGCATCGACGTCTTCCGCATCTTCGACGCATTGAACGATATCCGCAACGTCGAACAGGCCGTGCGAGAAGTCAAAGCCTGCGGCAAACATGTCGAAGCCGCCATCAGCTATACCGTCAGTCCCGTCCACAGCATCGACCGTTTCGTCGACATGGCCAAGAAGCTCGAAGATTTGGGCACGGATACCCTCTGCATCAAAGACATGGCCGGGCTCTTGACGCCGCTCGACGCCTATCACCTCATACGCCGTATGAAAACAGCAGTAAAAGTCCCGCTCCATTTGCATTCACACTACACATCGGGGATGGCCTCGATGACCTCTCTCATGGCGATCCTGGGCGGTCTCGACATGCTGGATACGTCCATCTCGCCGTTGGCAGGAGGCACCTCGCATCCGTCGACGGAAACTCTCGTGGCAGCGCTGCGCAATACCCCCTACGACACGGGGCTGGATCTCGCCTCGTTCCTCCCGGTCACCGAATACTTCCGCACCGTTCGACGAAAGTATCGGCAGTTCGAAAGCGAGTTCACCGGGGTCGATGTCGAGATCCTCACCTCGCAGATTCCCGGCGGCATGCTCTCGAATCTCGCCGCGCAACTAACCGAGCAGAATGCGCTTGATCGGATGAAAGAAGTCCTGGAAGAAGTGCCGCGCGTCCGAAAGGAAATGGGCTATCCCCCGCTCGTCACCCCGACGAGTCAGATCGTGGGCACACAAGCCACGCTCAACGTCCTGACGGGAGAACGGTACAAAGTCATCACCACGGAAACCAAGAACTACTTCCTCGGACTCTACGGGCGTGCGCCGGGTCCCCTCGATCACAACATCATGGCCCGCGCGATCGGGGACGACCAGCCGATCAAGACGCGGCCCGCCGATCGGTTGGAGCCTGAGCTCGAGGCCACTCGAAAAGATCTGCCTGCCTCGGCCACCACGATGGAAGATCAGCTCTCGTTCACCCTGTTCCCCACTATCGCACGAGACTTCTTTGAGGCGCGCGAGAAGGGGGACTTGACGCTAGAGCCCCTCGAGAGCTTCTTGCCGAGTGGACCGGCTGCGGCCACCGAACTCCATTTAGCCCCAGCCGAATTCAACGTCACGGTCCACGGCGAAACTTACCATGTGAAGGTGTCCGGTTCCGGACGGAAGGTCGACGGCCGCAAACCCTACTACATCCGGGTGAACGATAAACTCGAAGAAGTCTCGTTGGAACCGATCCAGGAGATCCTGGCCGGCGTGCCGGAAGCCCTCGACGCTGGTACCGGTGCCAAACCCAAACGGCCCAGGCCGTCCAAGCCGGGAGACGTGGCCCCCCCGATGCCGGGCCGCGTCGTCAAAGTGCTCGTCGCGATCGACGCGGTGGTTAAGGCCGGCACACCCCTCCTCATCATTGAAGCCATGAAGATGGAAAGCCAAGTCCCGGCGCCGATCGACGGGAAAGTCATCGCCATCCTGGTCGCTGAAGGCGACAACGTGAAAACGGATGAAACAGTCATCCAACTGGAATAGTCCGATATACCTTCGTACCCCCGGTCACGCATGCAGACATCCGTACGTTGCGCTGCTCGCCTTCACCCTCCTGTGTCAGATCATGACCGCTTGCTCGTCTCCCTCGTCGATCCCGGCGCAGTTCGACGCCATTGAGCGTATGCCCATTCACACCATCCTTGTCCACGGCCAGCGGATCGCCTATTTGGATGTGGGAGCAGGCCCGCCGATCATCCTGATCCATGGATTCGGAGGATCAATGTGGCAATGGGAATATCAGCAGCACGCGTTAGCACAGCACTTCCGCGTCCTTACGCTCGATTTGCCCGGCGCTGGGCTGTCTGATAAACCTGAGATCAACTACCGGCCGGATGAGATGTTGGGCTTCGTTGTCGGCTTCATGGACGCTGTGAAAATCCCGCAGGCCACGTTAGTCGGCAATTCTATGGGCGCCGGCTTGGCCATCGGCATGGCGCTGGCGCACCCCACACGAGTCGTCAAGCTCGTGCTTGTCGACGGGTTGCCACAACACGTCATGGATAAACTCACTAGTCCGTCAGTCAGGCAGGCCCTGGAAACCAGTGCGCCGCCCTGGCTCGTCTCATTCGGCAACATACTGTTCGGCGGTGCAATGACCGAGTCTGTCTTGAAAGAAATCGTGCATGACCCGGCACTCCTCACGCCGGCCGTCATCGAACGGTCCAATCGCAACCGCCAACAGCCAGGACTCATCAAGCCCATTTTGGCCGTCAGAGAAAACCTTCCGTTGTGGGAGTCCGGATTTGCCACGCGCCTCGGGGAGATCACCCAGCCGACTCTGGTGGTCTGGGGAGAAGAAGATCGAGTGTTCCCAATCGCCGTAGGTGAAGAACTCCACCAGACCATCAAGGGGTCACGATTCATCCGAATCCCCAAGGCAGGACACATCCCGCAGTGGGAACGACCGGACCTGGTTAACCAGGAACTCATCACCTTTATTCGCCGTTAGCAGGATGCTGAAACAGTCCACCAGCTTTCTGGAAGTTGAGGCTGAGAACAAAAAGTCGGGACTTCGCACAACCTTGACCTCGACCACAGCCTAGTTCACCCGCTGTGGACCATCGAGATTCTGCTGTGCCAAAATATTTTTTCGCATCCCGTTAACAACACAAGCACAAGCCACCGTATTCTTGATAGAATGGTTACCATCGCTTCACCAAGGAGGGCACTATGAGGGCAGTGTATCGAATGATCATTGGGGCCGCACTCTGCATGACGCTCGGGCTCACCGGATGCGCAAGCACCGGCAACTCCGGTGGCGCCAAATTTCTCTACAAGAACTACACCGTCGCTGGCGGAAGTGCCGTGGCTGGCGAGGGCCGCACGGTACTCTTCGAGGGAAAGCCCCTGGCGCTCTCGGGAACCGGCATTAAGGTCGGCGACTCCCTCAGAGAGGTGACGCTGACACAGACGGACCTGTCGCCGATCGCCCTCACCGACACAAAGGGCAGGGGCAAGGTCAGGATCATCAGCGTCGTACCGTCGCTCGATACCCCGGTGTGTGAAGAGCAGACCCATTATCTAAGCGAGAAGAATAAAGGCCTCGACAAGATGGTCGAATTGGTGACTATAAGCGTCGATACCCCCTTTGCACAAAAACGATTCGCAAAGGAAGCCCAAATCGCCAACGTCACCTTCCTCTCGGACTATCGGGATGCCGAATTTGGGAAGGCCTATGGACTATTTATCAATGGCCCCCACATCCTGGCTCGTACGGTCATGGTGGTCGACGCCAACAATACTGTGCGGTATCTGCAAGTCACGCCCGAACTGGTCCAACTGCCGGACTTGGATGAGGCCTTCGCTGTCGCCAAGTCATTGATCACCGCAAGCTAGCAGAATGCTGAAAAAGTCCGCCAGCATCGTTCTCGCTTCGCTGAGAGGCTCCCCGTACCGAACAGAGTACGACTCGCCTCTCAGCTCGCTGCGGCCTTGCTGGACGGCCTTTTTGAGCATCCTGCGAGGCGTTCCTCTTTTGCCCCAGACGAGCAGGCCATCGAAGTTCACTGTGCCAAGACGATTTTTCACACCCGGCTAGGCCGAAGAAAGGCTGAGGTCGAGGTTGAGGCCAAGGATAGGGGGCTCCATACTCCCCCTCAACCTTAGCCTTAACCTCAGCCTTCTCTTACAAGGAACTCATGGCGCAATACGATCTTCTCGTCATAGGGACTGGGCCCGCCGGCCAGAAGGCTGCGGTCCAGGCCGCCAAGCTCGGCAAAAAAGTCGGCATCATCGAACGCAAAGAAGTCGTCGGCGGAGTCTGTACCAACACCGGCACCATCCCTAGCAAGTCCCTCCGAGAAGCGGTCCTGTATCTCTCTGGATTTCGCCAACGCACCCTGTACGGAGCCGAATATCGCCTGAAAAAAACGATTACGATCGAAGATCTCGCCTTTCGCGCCAACCACATCATCAAGAACGAAATTGAGATCGTGCAGAACCAGATGGCGCGCAACGGCATCGATCTGATCTTCGGAGAGGCTCGCTTCGTCGATCCTCACCGACTCGTCATTCAACAAGCCGGCACGTCGACTGAACATCATGCGCGCGTGATCATCATCGCCGTCGGGACCAAACCCTCTCGGCCGGCAGAGATTCCCTTCGACGACGACACTATCATCGATACCGACGGCTTCCTCACGCTCAAACATATTCCGACATCGATGGTCATCGTCGGCGGCGGCGTGATCGGCACAGAGTACGCGTCGATCTTAGCCACGATGGGCGTGCCGGTCATTCTGATCGACAAGCGACCGCGTTTGCTGGAATTTGTCGACGCCCAGATCATCGGCGCCCTACAACAGCAGATGACAGACATCGGCGTCACGCTCTGCCATGAAGAAGAAGTGGTCGCGATCCGGAAAGAACCCGATGGACTGGTCACGGTCTCGCTGACGCACCGGCCACCGATCACCACCTCCACGCTCATGTATGCCATCGGCCGCATCGGCGCTACAAAGGACTTAAATCTGGAGGCCGTCGGCATCACGCCGGATGAGCGAGGCCGCGTGCCCGTAAACAACCATTTCCAAACATCAGTCCCCCATATCTACGCCGCCGGCGACGTCATCGGCTTTCCCGCTTTGGCCTCCACATCCATGCAGCAAGGAAGGCATGCCGCCTGCCATGCCTTTGGCCATCCCGACCACACCGACACGGACCTCCTGCCCTACGGCATCTATGCCATTCCGGAAATCTCGATGGTGGGGTGGAATGAGGAAGTTCTGGCCAAGACAGAGACTCCCTACGCGGTGGGCATCGCGCACTATCGGGAAATTGCCCGCGGACAGCTCATCGGCGATGAAACCGGCATGGTGAAGCTGCTGTTTCATCGCTACACCCGCGCGCTCCTGGGTGTCCATGCGATCGGAGAAGGAGCCACGGAGCTCATTCACATAGGCCAGGCCGTCATGGCTTACCAGGGAAAGATCGATTACTTCATCGACACCGTCTTCAACTACCCGACCCTGGCGGAATGTTATAGAGTCGCGGCGCTCGACGGCCTCAATCGTTTGCCGAGGCCCTGGCCCCAGCCGACGAGAGACGTGAAACGTCATTCGTGAAGCGTATCTCGTTATCCGCGCGAGCCTTAAGCGACCTGCGAGAAAAGCGGGACGGGTCTGATGTTTCATCTTCGCGAGTCTCGCATGTCTTGCTTGTCTCGCTCACACTTTACGAACGACGTTCTATATAGAAAGAGCACACATGTCCTTTACAAATCACTTGAGGCAACTCGCCAAACCCATCTGGGATGCCCAGCTGACTCATCCGTTCGTCGAGGCATTGGGCAAGGGGACCTTACCGGAACGCAAATTCAAGTACTACATCCTGCAAGACGCAAGGTTTCTCGGTGACCTCACCCGTGTGTTTTCTGCCGGAGCGCTGAGAGCGCCGGATTCAGACTCGGCCCTGCGTCTGACGAAACTCGCAGAAGAAACCATTGTCGTCGAACGCAGTCTCCACGAAGGCTACGGGTCACGGTGGAGGATGAGCGCCGAACAGATGTCGTCTGTGCCGATGGCGCCGACGAACTACGCCTACACCAGGCACATGCTCACCGTCGCCCATACAGGTTCGGCAGCGGAGATCACCGTCGTCGCCCTTCCCTGCGCCTGGATCTACTGCGTCGTCGGGCAGCATCTCTTGAAAGATGGCCCGCCGAAGAAGAATCATCCTTATCGGGACTGGCTCATGCTCTACGCCTCGCCGGAATTCGCCGAGGTCCAGCAATGGATGCGAAAGAAAGTCGATCAGTGGGCCAAGACGGCAGGCGCAGATGAGAAACGGCGGATGGAAAAATCGTTCGTCACCAGCTCGCGGTATGAGTGGATGTTTTGGGAGATGGCGTGGAATGAGGAAGAGTGGCCGGTGTAAAAATGGAAAGTTGTTATTTGAGTATGGAGGGGCGGTGGGGCCGTCCCTTGTGCTCCTGCAACGCGCACGATCAGAATGTGCTCGTTGGACACGCGCAGTGAGGGACAACCCCACCACCCCTCCCCAACGCACAGGCCAGAAGGGGGGGAGGGTGAAGAAAAGCAAGCAAGCCAATGATCTGACTCTCTCTCTTTGAACCTGTTCATGGATCAGGATATTTTTTGATGTCAAAGCTAGAGTTGTCAGGTCAGAAATCGGATTTGTACCCCAAAATAAGAAAACTGGTAAATGATGCGTACGAGAAGCTGCGACGAGAACAGCTTGACCCATGGCGATTCTTCAATGTAAAACCGCTTGACTGTACAGACTCACAAGGAAAGAGGATTCGTTATGGAGGTGTCAAATTTGAAGGCTCCCCGCGTGAAGTGTTTTGGGGTGGATATATCGATCCCTTCCTCGAAAATATTATCATCGAGACTCTTGATACTGTTGCACAGATCTGCAGCAGGGCAAGCTTAAGCCCTGCTGTCTACCTCGACGAAGCTTCGCAACTTCTTACCCTGTTTGTCACCCGTGTATACAGAGACATGGCTGAAATCGACCGCGTTTTAC
>DASVEA010000381.1:0-4213 GCA_036380815.1 Nitrospiraceae bacterium | reverse complement strand
AAAGATGTCACCGAACTCATCGGGCGGACTCCCCTCGTCCGCCTGAACCGCCTGTCCCCGGCAGACGGAGCAACGATCTTTGGGAAGGTCGAGTTTTTTAATCCCGGTGGAAGCGTCAAGGATCGGATCTGCCTCAATATGATCAATGAGGCTGAACGACTAGGCGCATTAAAGCCGGGCGGCACGATCGTCGAACCGACCAGCGGAAACACCGGGATCGGACTGGCTTTAGTCGCCGCGGTCCGTGGCTATAAGCTGATCCTGGTGATGCCGGAAAGCATGAGCATGGAGCGGGCGAGCCTCTTGTCGTCCTATGGCGCACAGCTCGTCTTGACGCCGGCCTGGGAAGGCATGAAGGGTGCGATCCGCGAGTCGGAAAGCATCATCGCGCAGAACCCCTCGTACTTTATGCCGGATCAGTTTTCAAATCCGGCCAATCCGGCCATGCACAAAAAGACCACGGCACTCGAGATTCTCGAGTCGCTCGACGGAAAGATCGATGCGTTTGTGGCGGCAGTGGGCACGGGCGGCACCATTACCGGATGCGGGGAAGTGTTTAAGGAACGGGATCCCAACGTGAAAGTGATTGCGGTTGAACCGGCCGGATCGCCGGTCTTATCCGGTGGAGAGCCAGGGCCCCATAAGATTCAAGGCATCGGCGCAGGGTTCATCCCGAAAGTGTTGAACCGGGCCATTCTCGATCGTGTAATGACCGTGACCGATGACGAGGCCTATCAAACGGCCAAGCAGCTCTCGAAGAAGGAAGGTCTCTTGGTGGGAATTTCTGCCGGAGCCAACGTGTTCGCTGCACAGAAAGTGGCCCAAGAACTTGGACCTGGCAAGAACGTGGTCACCATCTTGTGCGATACAGGCGAACGGTATATCAGTATAGAAAAATATTTCAACATCTAGGACAAGAATGGGCTGACAAGCCAGCAAGAACGCAGGCTGACACTCTCAACTTTCAAACTTGTTAGCTTTCACACTTGTCAGCAACACCGACCATGGAATTTACCGAAGATCAGATAAACAGATATAGCCGGCATATTCTTTTGCCGGAGGTGGGTGGCAAGGGGCAGAAGAAGATTGCCAAGGCCAAGGTTCTCCTGGTCGGCGCGGGAGGCCTTGGTTCGCCGGCGGCACTCTATTTGGCCGCAGCCGGAGTCGGCACCATCGGCCTCATCGATGGCGATGTGGTGGACCTGACCAATCTTCAACGGCAAATACTTCACCATACGTCGGACGTGGGCCGTCCAAAAGTCGTCTCGGGCAAAGAGAAGATTCAGGCGTTGAACCCCGACGTCCAGGTCTCGATGTACGAAGAGCGGCTGACGGCCGGCAATGCGCTGAAGATTATCAGCGAGTACGACGTCGTCATCGACGGGGTCGATAACTTCACGGCCAAGTTCTTGATCAACGACGCCTGTTTCTTTGCCGGCAAACCGTTGGTCCACGGCGGTATCCTCCGCTTCGATGGACGCGTGACGACCATTGTGCCGAAGCAGTCCGCCTGTTATCGTTGCGTCTTCAAGACTCCGCCGCCGGCCGGGCTGGTCGCCTCCTGCCAGGAGGCGGGTGTGATCGGCGTGTTAGCCGGGATCATTGGAACGATCCAAGCGACTGAGGCCTTGAAACTCATTCTGGGGATCGGGCGCCCTCTCACGAATCGGTTCCTGGATTTCGATGCACGCAAGACGCAGTTCAGAGAAATCAAAGTGAAACGCAATCCCGACTGCGCGCTCTGCGGAGCGCACCCGACGATTACCGAACTGTTCGATGACGGCGATCCGTTTGCCGGCTGTGCCGTCCGGCCGTCCTTATTGACGTAGCGAGGTGGAGTCACCATGGCCAAAATGAAAGCCCTAGTGTGTCGCGAGTGCGGAAAAGAATATCCGACGAAGGCGATCCATGTCTGCGAGATGTGTTTTGGCCCCCTCGAAGTGAAATACAATTACGAGGAGATCAAGAAAAATATTTCCCGCAAGAAGATCCAGGATGGCCCACACAGTATCTGGCGCTATGCCGATCTCCTGCCGGTGGAAGGGCCTGTCTTTCTCGGCCCGCATGCCGGAATGACCCCGCTGGTGCGCGCCAAGAATCTCGGCGCCTACCTCGGATTGGACGAGCTCTATATCAAGAACGATACAGTGAACCATCCCACGCTCTCGTTCAAAGATCGGGTCGTGGCCGTGGCCATCACCAGAGCTCGCGAACTAGGATTTGAAACCATTGCCTGTGCCTCGACCGGCAATCTGGCCAATTCCGTCGCCGCCCATGCGGCTGCCGCGGGAATGCGCGCCTACGTATTCATTCCCGGCGATTTGGAAGCCGCTAAGGTCCTCGGGAATTTGATCTATAAGCCGAACGTGGTCGAAGTCGAAGGCAATTACGACGATGTCAATCGCCTCTGCAGCGAGATAGCCGGCGAACATGCCTGGGCCTTTGTGAATATCAACATTCGTCCCTACTATGCGGAAGGCTCGAAGACGCTGGCGTTCGAAACCGTGGAGCAACTCGGCTGGCGCACGCCGGACCAAGTGGTCATCCCGATGGCGTCCGGTTCGCTCCTGACCAAAATCTGGAAGGGCCTCCATGAAATGAAGGCCTTGGGTCTCGTCGACGACGTGCGGACGAAGATCAACGGGGCACAAGCCGAAGGCTGTTCCCCCATTTCCACGGCCTTCAAGGCGGGACGAGACTTTTTCAAACCGGTGAAGCCAAAAACAATCGCCAAGTCTCTGGCCATCGGCAATCCCGCCGACGGGTACTACGCCCTCAAAGCGACCGCCGAGAGCAAGGGCGCCATGGACATGGTCTCGGACGACGAAGTCGTGGAAGGGATCAAGCTGTTGGGGCAAACCGAGGGGATCTTCGCAGAGACCGCAGGCGGCGTGACGATCGGCGTGCTCAAGAAGTTGGTGAAACAAGGCACGATCAAGAAAAGCGACGTGACGGTCGCCTATATCACCGGCAACGGCTTAAAGACGCAGGAAGCCGTGATCGATGCGGTCGGCAGGCCCCACCGCATTCAGCCGAGTCTTGTCAGTTTTGAGCAAACATTTAAGATAGGGAAACACGGGAGTGGTGACGCATGATTAAAGTTCGCATCCCGACCCCGCTCCGTCCTCTGACGAAGGGACAGGGAGAGGTTGACGCACAAGCCCGCACGATCGTCGAGATGATCGACACCTTGAATACAGCCCATCCAGGAATTAAGGATCGCCTGTGCGACGACACCGGAGAGCTTCGTCGTTTCGTGAATATTTACGTCAACGAGGAAGATATTCGATTCCTCAAGGGCAAAGACACCTCGCTCAAAGATGGCGATGAAGTCTCGATCGTGCCAGCCATTGCCGGAGGTTTATCATGCCGAACATGAAGGTTCACATTCGGTTTCCAGAAGACAAAATTAAAGAACCGGTCATTTATCAGATCGGTCACGAATTCAAGGTCGTCACGAACGTCCGGCGCGCAGACGTTCGGGAAACAACCGGGTGGATGGATCTGGAGCTGACCGGGGACAGCACGGAAATCGAACGGGCGATCGCGGGCCTTCGCAAAAAAGGTGTCACCGTCGATCCGATCGAATTGAATGTAGTCGAATAGGAGCACGCGGACAAGGAACCACGCTACAGGCTGACAAGCCGATGGCGCGTTGTCAGCTTGCTTTTATGTCACCTTGTCAGCACAAGTCGCAATGGAACTCACCGAACAACAGATTCAACGTTACAGCCGTCAGATAATTCTCAGCGAGGTAGGTGGCAAGGGCCAGACAAAGCTGAGCAAGGCGAAGGTCTTGCTCATCGGCGCCGGGGGGCTCGGTTCGCCTGCCGGACTCTATCTCGCTGCCGCTGGTGTCGGCACCATCGGTTTGGTCGATGGCGATGTCGTCGATCTCTCGAACTTGCAGCGGCAAATCCTGCACTCCACGGCCACAGTCGGTATGCCGAAAGTGGAGTCAGGCAAAAAAACCCTCTCGGCGATCAACCCAGAGATCACGATCCAGACATATCATCAGAACGTCGACAGCGACAATATTCTTTCACTGGTGTCCCAATTCGACATCGTGCTCGACGGCTACGACAACTTCGCCACGCGTTTTCTCGTAAACGACGCCTGCTTCTTCGCCAAGAAGACGCTCATCTCCGCCAGCATGTTTCGCTTCGAGGGTCAGCTCACGACGATCAAGCCCGGGTATCCCTGCTATCGTTGC
>DASVEA010000380.1:0-12105 GCA_036380815.1 Nitrospiraceae bacterium | reverse complement strand
ATTGAAATCCCAAGGAAACCTGGTTGCTGTTCGTGCAGGTGATTTATGGCGCCTACATCCATGCCCGCATGGATCAGCAGGCCATCATCTGCGAGATTGTCATCGGGCCGCGTGACTGCCGAAACTCGACAGCTTGCAAGTCCTGACCCAGTGCCTCAACGTCACGCGCAAGGCGGCGGGCTCTGTGCAATTGGATTGTGGAGTGAGGAAGGGATGATGAGGCTCGTGATTGCTGGAACGGTCCTGTGTCTGATGGCCGCAATGGTTGGGATAGGCGGTGCGGCAGCCCCGGATATTCTGCCTGTTGCTGAGCGCAACGGCGTCAAGCTGGGTGAGCCGGCGCCAAACTTCCAGCTCCGGGATTTGAAGGGCCGTCTCGTGACGCTTTCGGATTTGCGTGGCAAAGTGGTGCTGTTGAATTTTTGGGCCACCTGGTGCGGCCCCTGCCGGGTAGAGATGCCGGCGATGGAAGAGCTCTACCGGACATTTTCGCGGAAGGATTTTGAGATTCTCGCCGTGTCCACCGACGCGCAAGGTGTGGCGGTCACCAGACCGTTTCAGCAAGAGAATCACTTGACTTTTCCCATCCTCCACGATGCCGACTATCACGTGGGATTGACTTATGGCGCTCGGAGTCTTCCGATGACCTTCATGGTCGATCGACAAGGGGTTGTCCGCCACCAGATCTTCGGCGCGCGTGACTGGGGAGCTTCCGAAGCGCAGCAGCTTGTGCAGATGTTGATGAAATCCTAGCCGGGATCATTCATGAATACCTACTGCGACAGCCGATCCTCTCGCCCGGCGAGACTTTTCTCGTTCAGCCTCCTCGACAGCCTGCCTGGATGCCTGTGTCGGCTTCACTTGCGAGAAGCCCCGGCGGGCGTCGGTCTCAGCCGTCTCGTAACGGCATTCATGAATAATCCCGGCTAGCGCATGTCGCAATCGATCACTAATATTTCTCTCGTAGCGGCCTTTTCGGCTGGGTTGCTGTCGTTTGTCTCGCCCTGCGTGCTCCCGCTGGTTCCCTCCTACATTTCGTATATCACCGGGCTGTCCATCGAACAACTCACTGACTCGACGGTGCGGGCGAAGTTCAAGAAAGCTATTGTCGTCAACGCCTTGTTGTTTATCGCTGGGTTTTCAGCAGTATTCGTGTCCTTCGGCGCATCGGCCAGTTTCATCGGACAAGCTTTCATTACCTATCAAGATTACATTCGCCGGATCGGCGGGATCCTGATCGTCATATTCGGTCTCTATTTATTGGGGATCTTGAATATTACTTTTTTGAAAATGGAGCACCGCTTCCAATTCAGAAATCGACCGGTCGGGTATGTAGGATCGTTCTTGATCGGCGTGGCGTTTGCCGCCGGATGGACGCCCTGCGTCGGGCCGGTGCTCGGGACCATCTTGTTGTATGCCAGCACTACCGAGTCGATGCTGAATGGGGTGCTGTTGCTGACGAGCTATTCGTTGGGATTGGGGTTGCCGTTGTTTCTCACGGCCCTGGGGGTGGATCGGTTCCTCACCTATTTCAAACAAGCGCGTCTCTATTTGTGGGGCGTCTCCACTGTGAGCGGGGTGTTGCTGGTCGTCGTAGGCGTCATGATTTACGCCAATACCCTCACGATGATTACCGGTTTTCTGGAGAGGTATGGAATCGGCTGGTATCTTGGGCAGTGACGCAGGGCAGTACTGCCCAAGTTCTGAGTTCTCAGTTACGAGTCCTGAGTGAAAAGTGTTTCGTCCACCTTTGTGATTTAACTTACAACTCAGCATTCAGAACCTAGCACTCAGCACTAGACTCATTTTCTCCATGTCCACGTTGCCAGATGTGAAAGTATACGACGCGCTTGTGATCGGCATGGGGCCGGCTGGGGCGGTTGCTGCCTGTGAACTGAGCCGTGCCGGCCTGTCGGTTCTCGCCATCGACAAACAAACACATCCTCGCTACAAGGTCTGCGGCGGCGGTTTGTCGGTCCGGATCGAGCAACTTCTTGATCCAGGGTTCAAGTCCGTCGTCGAAGACACCATCTTCGGATTTCAGTTTTTGTACCGGGGTGAGGAATCCGTCACGATCGAATCGCCCAGTCCAATCGCCTATATGGTCATGCGCGATCGGTTCGATCATCACCTGGTTCAACAGGCCCGACGCGTCGGTACGGAAATTCACGAAGGGGAGCACCCGCAGTCGCTCCGTCACGTGCCGGGAGGTGTCGAGGTGACAACCGATCGCGGGTGCTATCATGCAAAGGTCTTGATCGGCGCCGACGGCGCGAACAGCCAGGTCGCGCGGCATCTTTTCCCTGACCGGCGGCAACGCTGCATACCGACGTTAGAGAGCGAGATCGAACTTGGACCGGGGCCGCAGTATCCGGCCATAGGCAAAGCCGTGATCGACATCGGCGTCTGCTCGAAGGGATATGCCTGGATCTTTCCCAAGCAGGGGCGGTTGTCGGTCGGTGTGGGGGAGTTTCAGAGCAAACCGGCGAGCCTCAAAAAAACCTTCGATCGATTCGTTGGGGGAGAAAAAGGCCTGGCGGGCTTGGATGTGCCCAAGCCTATTGGCCATCCGTTACCCCTGTTTAGCAAGACCGAACTAAGTCCGGAACCGGGACTGGACGACCTTGTCAATAACCAAGCCATGTTGGTAGGCGATGCCGGGCACCTTGTCGATCCATTGTTTGGCGAGGGTATATACTACGCCGTCCGTTCCGGCAAGCTGGCCGCGATGGCTGTCCTCAATCAGCGGCACGATCGGACCAAGAGTTTATGGGACTACGAATTGGCAGTCAGAGAGCAGTTGTATTCTGAGTTTCGAATTGCTTCGCGTCTCGCCGACATCGTATACACGTTCCCGCGCCTCTGTCACAGGTTATTGAGTCCCTACCGAGAGGTCGTTCAGCTCTACTGCGAAGTGCTACAGGGGAAAGAAACGTATCAGTCCTTCATCCCGCGGGCCAAAGGAATTGTGAAGTCCTCCACCAGTGAGCTCCTGCTCGAAGCACTGCAGCTGCGTTGAGTCCACCAATAACTTTCAGTGATCAGCTTTCAGCCTGAAGAGATAACAAAGAAGTTGTTTCGGCGCGAGTGCTTGCTGGCAGCTGAATGCTGACATCTTCGATGGTGCTCCGGCAGGCTGCGGAAAAACCATCGTGTCACAGTGAAAATTCAATGGCCAGTGCACAGATGGGGCAACGGAAGAAATCTCGCAGGATGCTCAAAAAGGACGTCCAGCAAGGCCGCAGGCGAAGCAAGAACCGGAGGCGTAGCTCTTCTCACCCGCCCACCCCAAGCTGCCAAGACAGCTTGTTCTCCATGTGGGGTACGTTGAGGATTTCGACGAGCTGAGAACGAAGCGTGGGACAAGGCGCGTCTTGGCGCGTCAGGGTTGGGCGGGTGAGAAGAGTGGCTTTTTCAGCATCCTGCCAGCTAGGTCAACACCAGGCGCCCAGGCGGCAACTTACAAAAGACTGGCTCAATGCCGTGGCGGAAGGGAGTCCGAACGATCCTGCCGGGACAGAGGGGATTAGTCCAGCGGCAAGATTCGGTTGATTTCCCGATGGAGGCGCAGTCGGCGAAGTAGGCGAGGGCGTGGGTTCGGCCTTTTGGGTAAGTAACGTTGCAGGTTTTCCCCCTCCAATTTTTGCGAGCAGGCTCTTTCCCTCGCTAGAATGTGCACTGTTCGGGTATTTCTCAGCCATCAGCGTCAGCTTCTCGCTGGCCCAATCGTCTGCTCCTAGGTCGTGGTAGCTGAGTGCCAGGAAGTACAGGGCATCGGGCGCGACCGACTTGTCGGGGTATAGTTTCATGATTTGTTCGAAGCGATGTGCGGCGGCGAGATATGAGCCCCGCCGATAATAGAATTCGCCGACGAAGAGATGTGTCTGCGCCAGAAGGTCGTGACAATCTTGGATCTTCTGGAGCGCTGGGCCGTCATACCGGCTTCCTGGAAAATCTTTCCGGACCCGCTCAAAGGCTTCGAGAGCTTTCTGAACGGGGCTTGGATCACGCTGTATTCCCTTGGTCAGCTTCAGCTGGCTTTCTCCGATGCGGAACACCGCATAGGAGGCCAGGACGTGGGCGCGATGGAGATCGAGAAAATGGTTATACTCGACGATGGCCTCCGTATACTCCTCTTTTTCGAAGAACGCCTCTCCTCGCTTCATGATGACGTTGGGGTCGTAGTTCTTTTTGATTCCATCGCCCAAAAAAATCTGTTCGTCGGTACCGCTCAGGGCTTTCTTCGCTGTGGCTTGGGTCTTGGGTGTGCTGGAGCAGGCTGTGGTGACAGAGAACACCACGGCACAGAGGCCGAGGGCCAGAGTAAGTCGTGGCACAGCAGCCAATATGGGGTGAACATATACCATTATTGCTTGAAAATGTAGCAGGAGCCCCGGCTAATTGCAAGGTTTCGACTCTGTAAGTTGACCCCTGTGGAGCTCGGATTATCAGGCTGCGGGGAAAACCAGTTTGGCATTCTAGAACTTCGATGGCCGGCAAGTCTGGCTACCTAAGAACCATACCACGCAGGATGCTCAAAAATTCCGTCCAGCAAGGCCGCAGGCGGAGTAAGAACCGGAGGCGTACCCTCCGGGGTACGTTGAGGATTCTTGCGAGCTGAGAATGAAGCTGGCGGACTTTTTCAGCATCCTGCTATAATCCCGCCGATCTTGCAGCGAACCACAGAATATTCAGACACGATGATACGGACGAAGATTATTGGGACTGGCTCGTACCTCCCTGAACAGGTGGTGTCGAATCGCGAGGTAGGGGCTTCGTTGGGCATCGAACCGGCGGTCGTCGCTCGCTTGACAGGAATTCAGGAGCGACGCAGAGCTGCTGCGTCCCAAGCGTCTTCTGATCTTGCAGTGGAAGCAGCTAGGTCGGCGCTTGAGGCTGCCGGACTCCCAGTGTCTGAGGTGGGGGCGATTCTGCTTTCGACAACCTCTCCCGATACGGTTTTCCCCTCCACCGCCTGCCATGTTCAGCGGATGCTCGGTTGTCCCACGATACCGGCATTTGACGTGGCGGCTTCCTGTTCGGGCTTCCTCTATGGACTCTCGATGGCCGATGCGATGATTCGGAGCGAGCAGGTCAAGACGTGTTTGGTAGTGGCCGCGGAAGTGAAGTCTCGTTCCGTCGACCCCGCCGATAGCGATACGGCCCTTTTGTTCGGCGATGGGGCCGGTGCGGTGGTGCTTCGGGGCGAGCCAGAGGCAGGCCAGCTGAGCCGCGGGATCTTGGGGCTCCGTCTCCACGCGGACGGTGCTCAGCATGGCTTGATTACAATTCCTGCAGGCGGATCGCGCCGGCCAACGACGTCGGGGACGGTCGAGGCGAAGAGCCATACATTGCGGATGCAAGGGGCACCACTCTTTCGTCTGGCGGTTAAGCGATTGGACCAGGCCATCCGCGAGATCGTGAAAGAGTTCGGTGTCGATGTACAGGATATCGCGCAGTTGGTATTGCATCAAGCCAACGGGCGGATTCTCGACCAGCTCACGAAGCGGCTTGGGATCTCGCCGGAACGGGTCTGTTCCGTGATCGGACGCTGCGGCAACACGTCGTCGGCGTCATTGCCGGTCGCGCTCGACCACGCAGCCCGATCAGGAAGGATTCTACCCCACGACATCGTCCTGCTAGGCAGTTTTGGCGGTGGCGTGACGTGGGCGGCAGGGTTGGTTCGCTGGTAAGGACTGTCAGCTAATCGGGTGACTGATCTGTTGGACCGGCAGCCGGACGACAAAACGGCTGCCGGTCGGGGCGTTCCCTTCGACCCATACCCGCCCGCCTAGACCCTCGACGATATGCCTGACGATCGCCAGCCCGAGCCCTGTTCCACCTAACTCACGCGAGCGGGCTTTATCGACTCGGTAGAACCGTTCGAACACGCGCGGGCGATCCATTTCAGGAATTCCCATGCCGGTATCGGTTACGCTCAGTTCCACAGCTGTGACCAGCGCGGGCTGTGCGGCATCGTCCGAAACCGGGTGGGCCGCCACGGCGATGGTCCCTTTCTCGGGGGTGTATTTGACAGCATTATCGAGCAAATTGGACAGGACTTGCATCAGCCGGTCTTCATCGCTGAGCACAGCAGGCAGATTGTCCTCCACGAAGGAGACGAGCCGGTGCCCCTTCTTGTCCGCTAAAGGCTTGATCATGGCCAGCGTTCGTTCGATGACACTCTGGATCTGAAGCGGCTCTCGCTTGAACTGGACCTGCCCGGATTCGATCTTTGACAGTTGGAGGAGGTCTTCCAGAATCAGGTTCAGCCGGTCGCTTTGCTTAAGTATAATATCGAGGAATTTTGTACTGGTTGCAGGATCGTCTTTGGCGCCATCGAGCAAGGCTTCGATATACCCCTTGATCGACGTGAGCGGGGTCCTCAGCTCGTGGGACACGTTGGCGACGAAATCTTTCCGGATAATTTCCAGGCGGCGTAATTCTGTCATGTCGTGAAAGACAAGTACCGCACACACGTCGTTCTCTCGATCGGATTCAGTGACTGAGGCCTCGATATGGAGACGGCGACCACTCGGGTGCAGGAGAATTTCATCTTCTTCGTTCATTCGTTTCGTCAGGACCGTTGAGACCAACGCATCCAACTGCGGATGCCGGAAGACATCGGAGCAGGGGTGTCCCCGTGCTTCCATCCTGGTGACGTCGAACATCCGTTCCAGCGCTGGATTGATTTGCAGTACGCGACCTCGACGGTCCAGGACCATCACGCCTTCGACCATTGAGGTCAGCATGGCCAACAGCTGGGACCGATCTTCGGAGAGTTCATCGATCTTAGTTCTCAGTTGGTCCGTCATGTGGTTGAGTGTGTCGGCTAAGAGGCCGACTTCGTCCCGTGATCCGGTCCGAATGCGGACAGCATGGTCACCCTTTGCCAGTTGCTGCGCAGTGATCGCAATATCGGACAGGGGTTTCGTGATGCTGTGAGCGAGCCACACACTCAGCGCGATGGCAATCAAGAATGCAATCCCGAAGGCGAGGGCCAAGTCTCGGTGCAACTTGGCCACTTCACGATCAAACGTCGTCATCAGTAACCCCAGCCTCAAGAATACGGTGGGCGTCGCCTGGTTCGCACCGCTCAGACCAACAGCCAAATACAACGTGCGCTCCCCGGTGGTGTGACTCGTGAGGAGATCCATTCCGCGCCCGGTGGCAACAGCTTGCTGAATTTCCGGTCGCGTCCGGTGGTTCTCAAGCGTGGAGAGGAGGCTATCCGAGACGGCGCTGTCGGCTAACACCCGTCCATCCGGAGCAATGACGGTCACGCGTGTGAGGGCTCGCGCGCTGAGATCTCGTACGGCTGCTTGTAATTGAGGGGTCGAAGACAGGGCACCTGATTGTGTCAGAAACGGCTGCAGCCCGTATGCGACGAGACTGGTTCGAGCCTCCAGTATCTGGCCCGATTGGACGATCTCCTGCTGTTCAAGGGATCGAATCACCAGGGTTCGGGCGATGAGAAGCCCACAGGCGAGGACCAGCAGAGTCCCGATAGTGACCTTCCATCTGATGGAGAGGGTCATGCCGAACGATCCAACTCTTTGAGCTTATACCCCAGGGATTTGACTGAAATAATCGCCTCGTTGAGCGAGGGAAGTTTCTGCTTGAGTCTTCGGATGTGGACGTCGACCGTCCGCGTCGTTCCGTAGTAATCGTATCCCCAGACCGTATTGAGGAGGATGTCTCTTGTCAGGACTCTGCCGGGATTGCGCAAAAGATGCTCGAGCAGGCCGAATTCTTTTGCCGTGAGTGGGACTTCCATCTTCTTCACGGTGACTTCGTGTCGTGCGAGATCCATGACGAGATTGCCATAGCGATACTGCGCCGGGCTGTCGTCCGGTTTCCGCTCAAGCCGTCGAAAGAGGGCCTTGATGCGGGCAACCAGGGTCTTGGGGCTGAACGGTTTGGTGACGTAGTCGTCGGCTCCCAGCTCCAGGCCTATGATGGTGTCCGATTCCTCGGCTTTGGCGGTCAACATGATGATGGGAAGCATCGCGGTCTCTGGAGCTGATCGAAGGCGTTTACAGATTTCGAGGCCATCGATCTCAGGCAACATCAAGTCGAGGACGACCAAATCGGGCTTCTCTTGTTTCACTTGCCGGAGGCCCTCCGTACCGGTCTTGGCCGATATGGTTCGAAAGCCGTCTTTCTCCAAATACAGTTTGACCAGTTGGAGAATGTCGTGCTCATCTTCAACGATGAGGATTTTTTTGCTCGCAGGGCTTGGCATAGCTGGTGGCGTGAGCCTACGAGGGAGAAACCATTGTGTCAAGACGGACAGGGAAGAGAGGCGCGGGCCAATTGTGTTGACGGAGCCTGCTGCTCTGACGTAAGGTGGACGCCAGTGATCTGTGAGTATGTGGGCACGCATGTGGCTATGTACGGTGTGAAGGAAAGGTGACCGTCATGAAGATCTATCTCGCCAATCCACGAGGATTTTGCGCCGGAGTCGACCGGGCGATCGATATCGTCGACCTCTCACTCAAGAAGTATGGGGCGCCGATCTACGTGCGACACGAAATCGTCCATAGCCGGCATGTCGTGAACTCGCTCCGCACCAAGGGTGCCGTGTTTGTGGAGGAGTTGGGAGAAGTGCCGGAAGGTTCGGTCGTGATCTTCAGTGCCCATGGGGTCGCCAAGTCGGTCTGGGACGAAGCGAATCGGCGGCGGCTGCATGTGATCGATGCCACCTGTCCGTTGGTCATCAAAGTGCATAACGAGGTCAACCGCGACTATACGCAGGGATATGATCTCATTCTGATCGGCCATGCCGGCCATCCCGAAGTGATCGGGACGCTCGGACAGATCCCGGACAAGTTCCATCTGGTCTCCTCCGTAACAGATGTCGAGAAGCTGCAAGTTGATAACGTCCACGACCTCTCGTACGTCACGCAAACTACGCTGAGCGTCGATGAGTGTCGGGATATTGTCGGTGCGCTCCATAAACGGTTTCCAAATATCAAGGGGCCGCATCAGGAGGATATTTGTTACGCGACACAGAACCGCCAGAATGCAGTGAAGGAGCTCTCCAAGCTGGTGGACGTCATTCTCGTCATCGGCTCCCCGAATAGCTCAAACTCCAACCGTCTACGTGAGTTGGGGGAGCAGTGCGGGATTGCGTCCTACTTGATCGATGCCGCGTCTGACATCAATCCAACCTGGCTCACGAACGTGCAGGCGGTCGGAATCACCGCCGGCGCTTCAGCGCCCGAGGTTTTGGTCGAAGAGGTGGTGATGTACCTCAAGACGTTTGGGACCGCAGAAGTCCAAGACCTGACTGTGGTCGAAGAAGATGTTGAGTTTCTTCTCCCCAAGGAATTGATCACCATTGAGTCCTCCAACAAATCTGTTGGCGCTCAGGTGGGATAACCGCTTCCCTCACCACCGTTCCACTCCCCAAATATTGTAGGTCTCTCTCCTCGTGCCTACCACCGGCAGTATTTTTCTTTGATTTCTCCCCTAAGTCTGTGCTACAAAACCAACCGTTCTATCCGCTAACACGCATTACCCATGACGGTTCGTCGCGAAATGGGGGAGCGGCGCGCGACAAGTACGAGGAGCGAGACTCGCGTGACGTGTGGGTCCTGTCCCTGCCAGTCGCGCTTTCCCCGCCAATCTCGCCCGTCTCGCTTGAGTCAGGCATTGGCGATTGCAACAGAAGCGCTCATGAATAAAGCAGAGTAAGTCCTCTGGAGACAGGTTACCGAAGGAGTCGCCGATGTATTTGAAATCACTCGAAATGGTGGGGTTTAAGTCGTTCGCGGATGCCCGGATCGAATTCCCCGATGGCGTTACCGCCATCGTGGGGCCAAACGGGAGTGGGAAAAGCAATGTCGTCGATGCGATTCTTTGGGTACTCGGTGAGCAGAGCACGAAGGCCCTACGTAGCGAGAAGATGGAAGATGTGATCTTTAACGGGACCGAAATGCGGAAGCCTCTCGGCCTGGCCGAAGTTTCGCTCGTGATCAGCGGGCTGGATCGAATCAATCTGGATTCCCTGTCCGGTCTTTCGAGCCAGCTGTCGGAATATCAAGAACTCATGGTCACGCGCCGCCTGTACCGTAATGGCGACAGCGAATACCTCATCAATAAGACCGTCTGCCGGTTGAAGGATGTCCGGAGCCTCCTGCTGGACACCAGGGCTGGGACAAAAGGACACACCGTCATTGCGCAGGGGCAAATCGATCAGATACTTAACGCGTCACCACAAGATAGGCGCGAGTTGATCGAAGAAACCGCCGGCATCATTCGCTACAAGAAGCAGAAGGCCGAAGCATTGCGCAAGTTGGATGCGACGCAGCAAAACCTCTTGCGCGTGCGGGATATCATTGCTGAGGTGAAAAAGCAGTTGAATTCCCTTGAGCGCCAAGCGCGGCAGGCGCGGTCCTATCAGACGTTGCACCAAGAGGCCAAGTCGCTGGAGATCGAGTTGTTGACTAACGAATATCGTGTCTTACGAACCACGCTCAAGGAGGTGGAGTCGGAACTGGAGACCTTGGGGGACCACGAGTCCGAACAGTCCGCCGAGCTGGCGCGTTTGAATACAGAACTTGAGCGGATCAAGCTCTCGATTGCCTTAGCGAATGAGGCGGTCGGGCAGCGGCGCGAGGAACTGTCGAAGGTTGAACAGCAACAGGCGCGGGCGCTGACGGCCGCAGAAGTCGAGCGTAATCGCGGAGAACTTTATGCACAGCAGCAGATTCAGGGGAGGCAGGAACTCGAGCGCCTCAGCCAGGAGCAGAAGCAGGGCGCGGTGGAAGCTGCGACCCTCGAGGCCGCGCTGGCTGCGCTCGAGCGTGAATGTGCGGAGCGGGAGCAGGTGTTAGCGACGCTCGACCGGGAGATGAAAGAGCTGGTCCAGCAACGAACCGCGGCCTTGGCAGAAGAAGAGCGAGGGCGTCTGGACGTACTCAACCTGACGGTGTTGGCCGCGAATACCGAGCAGACCTTGGTGCAATTGGCTGCTCGCATACAAGAGGCGGCGGGTCGTGAAGGCCGGCTGGCGCGTGAGCGGGAAGACGTTCGCCTGCAGCATGTCACGGCAACGGACAAGCGCCAGGCGCTCCAGCAGGCCTGCCTTGATGCGGAGCAATTGGTTGCTGACCTGCGTCGGCAGCGGCAAGGTGTTGAGGAAGGGAGCGAGCGCGTGTCGGCCGAGTTGGTCGAAGTCGATCAGTTGGTATTTCGTCAGTCGGAAGAGTTGGCAGCAGTGGACTCTCACCTCAGAGCACTGCAAGGCGTGTTGCAAGAAGATATGGGTTATGGGCGGCGCGGCGACGAAGAGTCGACCGCGCTCAAAGCCTGTGCCGGGGTTGGCGATGCCATTGCCGAGTGGTTGGTCGTGCCTCCTGGTTGGGACCGGGCGGTGGAAGCGATTTTGGGCGAACGGGTCAGGGGATGGTTCGTCGACAATCCCGCCGCCGCTTGTGAGGCGATTGAGTTTCTCAAAAGGAAAGATCTCGGGCGGGGCACGTTCATTCCTCAGCAACCTCGATGGACGACTCGGGATACGGTATCTTACCAGTGGTGGCCTGCGATGGAGGCCCAGCCCGGTGTGGTCGGACGTGCGGTTGATCTGATCCAGGTGGAGGGTCAGCGTGAAGCGGCCCGTGACTATCTCTTCGATCGGATCGTGCTCGTCGACACCCTCAAGGACGCGACGGGATTGTGGGAGCTACAGCCCTGCTCTGCTCCCGATGGGCCCATCTTCGTGACGCGCGCAGGAGAAGTCTTGGATGCGGCCGGGGTGATCACCGGTGGACAGACCGGCGCAACGGGAGGCCTGCTGCAACGGCGTCGAGAGGTGTTTCACCTGGAAGCCCAGCGCGTCTCGTTAATGGGATGCGTCGAAGAAGGAAAGCAGCGACGGGAACGATTGTTGGTGCAGGGACAGGAGTTGCGCGAGCAGAGTCGACAGCTCGTGGAGTCACTGCGGGACGCAGAAATGCGGGGGCTCTCACTACAGAAAGACGAGGCCGGGCTCCAGCATATGCTGGGGGATCTCAATCAGCGGATCGATATATTGATGAGTGATGCGCAGCGAGGCTCGGCGGAGGTGCAGCGGCTCATTGATGAAACGCGCTCCGGCGA
>DASVEA010000379.1:0-3610 GCA_036380815.1 Nitrospiraceae bacterium | reverse complement strand
GAAAAACCCTAGCACAAGCCGAACCCTATACCACATCCGCGGCAACTGACCGGCTGACTCGTTGGATGTAATTGAGTGACGAGCTAGACACAAGTTACTGTCATGCAAGGAGAATGTGTGTGGAAGGAACATCTTGTCTGTCAGGGACTAGATGTCTCGATGAAAACATGCTCAGCAGTGAAAGAAGCGCCGCGTTCGATTATTTCGTGACGACAATCTCGACTCGACCTTCTCGCCGCAGTATGTTGATGCCGACATCTTTCGCATGACCTTCAAGTGAGAGGTCAACGGTCGCGTCTCCAATCCTGAGATTCCTAATTTCGATATGCTCCAGGAACGGCGGCAAGACCGGTTGTGAGAAAGTTAGGCATGCATGCGGGGCATCAATTCGCAAACCGAGACAAGATTGGAGCAGGAGAAACACCGCAACCGAGGACCACGTCTGAGGACTACAGGCAACCGGATACAGCGTCGGACCTTCACCGGGCCGGCGCGAGAACCCGCAGAACAGCTCGGGCAATCGATGCAGCTCAAGAAAATGGCTGGCGTCGAAGAGCCCGGAAAGAATCTTCAATGCGCCTTGTTTGAATCCATAGGAGGCCATCCCGGCTGCGATAAGGGCATTGTCGTGCGGCCAGACCGATCCATTGTGATAGGCCATCGGATTGTATCGGACTTCAGAGGCTGCGACGGTTCGGACACCCCATCCGTTAAACATATCCCCGCCGACTAATGTCTTGGCTGTTCTCATGCCGTGCTTGTAGTCGGCAATCCCAGTCCAGAGACAGTGGCCGGCATTCGACGTCTTGACTCGACAGGGCTGCTTGGACCCGTCCAAGGCTAAGGCATAAGACGAGAGGTCGTTGCACCAGAAGCGTCGCTCGAACAGAGTCCGTAGCTTGTCCGCCTGCTTGAGGAGACGCTCGGCCTGCTCGGTATGCCCCAACACGAGTGCTAATTGAGCCGCGCCCCGCTTGGCGGCAAACACGTATCCTTGCACTTCGCAGAGCGCGATAGGCCCCTCCGCCGAACGGCCATCCGCATGAAACACGGCATCCTGAGAATCTTTCCACCCTTGATGAACGAGACCGTCTTTAGATCGGCGGCTGTACTCCACGAACCCATCACCATCAAGATCTCCCGTATGATCGATCCACTGTAAGGCACGCTCAATATTTGACCAGATCTGGACAATAAACGCCTGATCGCCTGTCCGTTCATAATACGCTCCAGCCAGCATGATGAACAGCGGCGTCGCGTCGATGCTGCCGTAATAGCGACCGAATGGAATCTCGTTGAGTGCCGCCATTTCTCCTTTGCGTGTTTCATGTAAAATTTTCCCGATCTCCGCATCTTGCTCCGGAACAACCTCCCTCGCCTGAGTCGCCGCCAAAAAAGCCAGCACGCCGCGGGCGATGGTCGGATTGACCCACAGAAACTCAAATGCGGCAATGATGCCGTCGCGTCCGAATGGGGTGCTGAACCATGGAACACCGGCATAGGGATAGGGACCGTCGGAGGTGTCTGTGACCATCATGTGAAGGTCGGCAAGTGAGCGATTCAGCCAGACGTTGAGTTGCTCATTCGATGTCACGATGAGGCAATCGTCAGCTTTGGCAGAATGGAGCGCTCGTTCTACTGCGACGAGTGCGCGATCATACGAAAGATCACCCCTGCTTCGCCGGCCGATGTGACAGGAGATCGTAAGTTCCCACTGGACGACTTCTCCCGCCGGCAAGAGCGTGTCGCAGAGGATCTCACCGGGATGGACGGTCGTCGGCGCCGGCGCACAGCGGACAGTGACCCATCGATCCACGCGATCCAATCCCTCATACCCGAGCAACATTCCATCTTTAGACGTAACGGTCTCCACGCGTCGGCCTCGGCGATTTCGCTGCGTCCCACGGACTTCGAAAAGATCGGCAAAATCGGCATCCACAGAGATGGAGAGCCGGACCGGAATGGGAAGCAGACTATAGTTGTGGATTCGCAGGCGCTCGAAGCAGCGTCCCTGCCACAAGAACCGAGTCCGAGACACGTGCAGCGCTCCGCGCGTGACCGCTACTTGTCCCTCATGCGTCATATCGGGATTCATGAGATCGACGTTGAGTAAGACGTTCTTCTCCTTCACCGTCGAGCTGAGCAGCAAGGGCCGTTCCCCGTTCAGGGTCAGCTCGAAAAGGGACAGAAAGCGCGTCCCTTCGTGGAAGAGGCCTTGTGAGCCTGTTCTCAGAGAATGGATGTCGCCGTATCGATCGAACAAGCCGAACGTGTCACCCTGCTTCAGCACCTCGACGTGTTCTTCGGTCAACGAGGAGGAGGCAACGATGCTGCATTGATCAGTGAAAGGATCGGTGTCTTCCATGAGTCCCTCTCATTGGTGTCGAATCGATCGGCTCAACCAAACTCCGAGGGAGGCAGTGAGAAGAAATGTCGCGCCAATGCCCGCAATTCCCGCCGATTCACCAAACCGCTCGGTGATCTGACCGAACATGGTGATCCCGCTGATGGCGGCCGTCATCGCGCCTGTGCCGTAGAGTCCGAGCACGCGTCCCACCATCATTCGAGGCGTCAGCTCTTGCACGATCCCCCAGGCGATCGGGGTAAAGGCTCCCATCCCTCCTCCGATCATCATCATGATGAGGCCGACCAGGTAAAGGTCTGTCGTCCAGACGAGCGCTCCAATCGCCAGGCCGCTCACCGCACTCGTCCAGACGATGATGTTGACTCGGTCGGCGAGCGTTCGTCCCGTGAACCAGAGGAGCACAATCGACATGACGAGCAATCCGACTCCCAGGGCAGACCAGAGATAGCCCACTTCGACCGGCCCCAAACCCAACAGCTTATTGGCAAAGACCGGAAACAACGTCGTCAGGGCGCTGGCGCCGAATCCATAGCACGCCGCAGTCACGATCAGCAGCAAGATGATTCGTTGTTTGCTCACGACAAAGGCCAGCCCCTCCCTAAGATCGTGCCATAATGAACCACCGATCTTCGTTGGTCCAGCAGACGGCTGCGTTGTTCCCAGTCGCACTAACCCAAGACACAGCGCTGACACGAGATACGTGGCCCCGTTTAGACAAAGAACTTCCTGCGAGCCGAACAGAGCAATCCCCATCCCGCTCACTGCCGGACCGAAAATGATACCCAGACTGGTCGTGCTTTGGATCAGAGCATTCGCTGCCGTAAATTGCGCGCGCGGAACGATCAGCGGCACCGACGACGTCAGCGCAGGACTAAACGTCGCCATCGCCACCGCGTCGAAGAGGACAAGGATATACAAGAGATTGACTGTGAAGGTGTCGGTTGAAATGGCACAGGGAATGATGCCCATCAGTACCGCTCGAAATACATTCGCTCCGATGAGAAAGAATTTTTTCGGCAACCGGTCCACATACACACCGATGAAGGGACCGAGCACGATGGGTGGGATCGTATGAAGGAGCCCGATGATGGTGGTTTTCACCGGGGAGCCGGTAATCGAATACACGAACCAGAGGAGGGCAAGGTTCGAGATGCCGTCCCCGACTTGAGACACCAACTGGCTGAGCCAGATTAAACCGAAATCTTTCGTCAGGAGCAGGCGGCGGCGGATCTCGTCGGGGACCTT
>DASVEA010000378.1:0-2097 GCA_036380815.1 Nitrospiraceae bacterium | reverse complement strand
CGACAAGGTTTCGTCTACTTGTACTGAACTGGTTTACGACCCTTTGCTTCGGGGAAGGGCCGCAGGGGCTCATCCTCCGCTACCGATCTCTCGTCGCTTCATTGCAATCTGACAGGGTTATCATGTAGTTTTCTCTCGTTGCGGAGGCATCAATGGGCTATCAAGATAGATTTCTTGGCTTGCCAAAGGCGGCGGCGCCGGTCTGGTTGTTGAGCCTGTTGCCGCTTGTTCTCGTTCACTGCAAAGGCGAAACCGCCTCTGCACCGCAACCTCCCTTGATCCACGTAGAAGTTGTCGAAATAATTCAGAAAGATGTCCCGATCTACTCGGAGTGGGTCGGCACGACAGATGGGTTGGTCAATGCCCACATTCGTGCGCAGGTCAGCGGATATTTGCTGAAGCAGCTCTACATGGAAGGAGGGTTCGTCAAAAAAGGCGATCTGCTGTTCGAATTGGATCCCAGCAAGTTCAAGGCGGCACTGGATCAGGCCCAGGGTGATTTAGCGAAGGCGCAAGCCCAGCTCATGAAGTCCAAGTTGGACGTCGAACGGGATACTCCACTCGCGAAGCGGGGGGCCATCAGTCAAAAGGAACTCGTCGATTCCATTCAAGCCTATGAGGCGGCCAAGGGTGCGACCGCCGCGGCGAAGGCCTCAGTCGAACAGGCCAAGCTCAATCTCGGATGGACCAGGATCACGGCGCCGATCGATGGAGTGGTCGGCATTGCCAAGGCCCAGATCGGCGATCTCATCGATGCCAACACCGCGGTGACGTCAATGTCCACTCTCGACCCGATCAAGATCTATTTTCCGGTGAGCGAGCAGGAATATCTCGGGGCGGCAGAGAAGATTCGACAACGCTATAAAGAACAGAAAGAAGGAGATGAGTACGGCGGGCCTCAACTCGAATTGATCCTGGGTGGAGAAAAAGTCTATCCGCACAAAGGACAGTTTTTTCTCGTTGACCGGCAGGTGGATGTAAAAACCGGCACGATTCTCGTCGCAGCCCTCTTCCCCAACCCGAACAACCTCCTCAGGCCCGGCCAATTCGCGCGCGTGCGGGCGATCACCAGCACAAAAGAGAAGGCGTTGCTGGTACCCCAGCGGGCGGTCACGGAGTTGCAGGGCAATTACCAGGTGGCGGTCGTGACCCCGGACAACAAAGTGGACATCCGTTCTGTCAAAGTCGGTCAGCGAACAGGGAATCTCTGGATCATCGACCAAGGACTACGCCAAGGCGAGCGCGTGGTTGTCGAAGGGCTGCAAAAACTCAAGGCCGGCATGACCGTGAGTCCAAAACCGTTCCAAGATCAGGTGGGTGAGCAAGCGGGATGATATGACACAAGTTTAATTGATTCTCCAGTGACTTCGCTGATTCGCTTCCTTCGTCGCTATGGCCAAATTCTTCATCAATCGTCCGATCGTCGCGATGGTGATTTCGATCATCATGGTGATTCTCGGCGTCGTCGCAATGGTCCAGCTTCCGATCGCGGAGTTTCCGAACATCGCGCCCCCGGAGATTATGCTCCAAGCCACCTATGTCGGAGCGGACGCGGTTACTCTTGAAAAGTCGGTTGCCACCCCCATCGAGCAGATGATGAGCGGGGTGGACAACATGCTCTATATGTCCTCGGTGAACGCGAATAACGGCCAGATGACGTTGCGCGTGAACTTTGACATCAACACGAGGCCGAACGACGATCAGATCCTGGCACAGATGCGCTACGCACAGGCCGAATCCCAGCTGCCGTCCGAGGTCAAAAATTTCGGCGTTGCCATCAAGAAATCCACGACCAGTCCTCTCGCCTTGTTCTCGCTCTATTCACCGAACGGCACTTACGACGCCACGTTTCTGGCCAACTATGCCTATGTCAATATCAATGACCCCATGACCCGAGTCCCCGGCCTCGGCCAGGTGCAGATCTTCGGCGCGGGCCAGTACGCGATGCGTTTCTGGGTGCGGCCGGATCAGCTCGCCAAGCTTGGGATCACCGTGACGGAGATTCTTAGCGCCATCAAGGCCCAGAACACCGTGAACCCGGCTGGTCAGATCGGCGCCGAGCCGGTTCCTGCAGGGCAGGAGTTCACGTACAGCGTT
>DASVEA010000377.1:0-3719 GCA_036380815.1 Nitrospiraceae bacterium | reverse complement strand
ACCCATCTCTCGGGCGGAGAGGTGGCCAAATCCAAGCATCGGGAGTACGGACGGGCCGATCTCACGATCGATGACCGCAGCAATCTCTTCAAGGGCATCGGCGAAAGCGGATCGACTGTCGTCTGGATGTCGCACGGAGACCGTATCGAACGGATGCCGCCGGGATTCCGATCCATCGCGCATACGGCAAATTCGCCGATTGCGGCCATGAAGCGCGATGATCACAAACGCCGGATCTATTGCCTCCAGTTTCACCCGGAAGTAATTCATACGCCGGAAGGGACGACGCTGCTCCGTAATTTCGTCTACGACATTTGCGGCTGTAAGTCGACCTGGACGATGCAGTCGTATGTGGATACGGCAGTGCAGCAGATTCGAGAGCAAGTCGGCAAGGAGCGAGTGATTTGCGCCTTGAGCGGGGGCGTGGATTCGTCCGTGGCCGCCGCGTTGACCCATCGGGCCATCAGCGACCAACTGACCTGTATCTTTGTCGATAACGGGTTGCTTCGGAATGGAGAGAGAGAACAAGTCAAACAGACGTTTGCTCAACAGCTCCATCTGAACTTGCGGATTATTGACGCATCCGAGTCGTTCCTTGCCAAGCTCCAAGGGGTGATCGACCCGGAGCGTAAGAGGAGAATTATCGGGAAGCAGTTCATCGAGCAATTCGAGGCGGAGGCCAAAAAGAAGTCGGGAGGCGCGAAATTTCTGGTCCAGGGTACGCTCTACCCCGATGTGATTGAAAGCGTGAGCTTCAAGGGCCCGTCGGCCACGATCAAGTCGCATCACAATGTGGGTGGTTTGCCTGCTCGCATGAAGCTCAAGTTGATTGAGCCCTTGCGGGAATTGTTCAAAGATGAAGTACGGGTGTTGGGTAAGGAATTGGGTTTGCCGGACGAGATTGTTTGGCGGCAGCCTTTCCCAGGACCCGGCCTTGCCATCCGGGTGTTGGGAGCGGTCACCGAAGAGCGACTGGCCATTCTGCGAGGGGCTGAGTCCATTCTCGATCAAGAGATTCGCACCGCCGGTTTGTATCGGGAGATTTGGCAATCGCTGGCCGTGCTGTTGCCGATCAGAACTGTGGGTGTCATGGGGGATCAGCGGACGTATGAGCATGTCATTGCATTGCGTGCCGTCACGAGCCTGGACGGTATGACGGCCGATTGGGCCAAGATTCCGAATGACGTGCTGGGCAAGATGTCGAACCGGATCATCAATGAAGTGAAGGGCGTTAATAGGGTAGTCTACGACATCAGTTCGAAGCCGCCGTCCACGATCGAATGGGAATAGAGGGGAGTGGCTCGGCTGGCTCCCGTGCTCGCAGAACGCGCACGATGAAGCAGTGCTCGTTCGATGCGCGCAATAGGACCCAGCCAAGCCACTCCCTGAGGAAGGGTGTAACGGAGAAGCATGGAAGTTAGATTGCAAAAAGTCATTGCCGGAACCGGATTGGCCTCTCGGCGTAAGGCAGAAGTCTTGATCGCTTCCGGGCGCGTGACCGTCAACGGCAAGGTTGTGACGGAGCTTGGCACCAAGGTTGATCCGGATCGCGTCCACATCAAGGTGGATGGCAAGCACCTGAGTTCCACCCAGCCGTACGTCTATCTGTTGCTGAATAAGCCGAAGAACGTGATGTCGACGTTGAATGATCCGGGAGGCAGGCCGACGGTGAAGGACTACCTTCGCGGGATCTCGGTGCGGGTGTTTCCAGTCGGTCGTTTGGACTTCGACAGCGAAGGGTTGATGCTCCTGACCAATCATGGCGACTTGGCCCAGACGTTGCTCCATCCCCGCTACCATGTGCCGAAGACCTATCTCATCAAGGTCAAGCAGGTGGTGACGGATGAACATCTCAGGCAGTTAGAGCAGGGTGTGCAACTGGAAGACGGCATGACTAGTCCGGCTATCGTCAAGAAGGTCAAAAAGGCCAAGCAGAACTCTTGGCTCGAAATGACGATCCGGGAAGGACGCCAGCATCAAGTGAAGCGTATGTTGGAAGCGGTCGGTCACCCGGTCTTGAAGCTGACGCGGATTAAGATGGGTCCGCTCTCGTTGGGCGATCTGGAGTCCGGCGAGTTCAGATACCTGACCGACCGTGAAGCGAACGCGTTGCGCGAGCTTGCGGAACAGAAGCTGGCCTCAGCAGAGGACACAGGTAAGCAGGCTCCACGTCCAAAGAGGCCGGTCAGTCGAGTCGGATGGGCCCGTTCCAAGAAAGCGAAGGTGGCATGAAGGTCAGAACTCATCGGTGCGGGGAGCTCACCAAAGCCGCTGTCGGGCAGACTGTCGTCCTAAACGGCTGGGTCCAACGGCGGCGCGACCACGGCATGGTCATGTTCATCGATCTGCGGGATCGAACCGGGATCACGCAGGTGGTGTGTAATGCCGAGCGTAATGCAGCGGTGCATCACGCCTCCCACGCCTTGCGGAGCGAGTGTGTCGTGTCGGTGACGGGCCAAGTGATGGCCCGTCCGGAAGAGTCTAAGAATCCCAACCTGCCCACGGGCGAGATCGAAATCTTTGTGGATGCCGTCGAGATCCTGAACGAGTCGAAGACGCCGCCGTTCGTGATCGAAGACGATGCCGAAGTGACGGAGTCGATTCGGCTGAAGTACCGCTACCTCGATCTTCGGCGTCCAAAGATGCAGCGGCTCTTGAGCCTCCGACATGGCATCATGCAGGCCGTCCGTGGTTTTCTGAATGCGGAACACTTCCTTGAAGTGGAAACGCCGATCTTGACCAAGAGCACGCCGGAAGGCGCGCGGGACTATTTGGTGCCGAGCCGAGTGAACCCCGGTCAATTCTACGCGCTTCCTCAGTCGCCGCAGCTCTTCAAGCAGGTGCTCATGGTGAGCGGAGTCGATCGCTACTATCAGATCGCGCGCTGCTTCCGCGACGAGGATCTGCGCAATGACCGGCAGCCGGAATTTACACAGATCGACGCGGAACTGTCCTTTGCCGACCGCGAGCAAGTCATGAGGTTAATGGAGCAGATGATCGTCACGGTATTCCATGACGCGGGCGGCGTCCAATTGTCGGCTCCCTTCCCGCGCATGACCTATGCCGAGGCGGTGGGCCGCTACGGATCGGACAAGCCGGATCTGCGATTCGACATGCCGTTGCATGACGTCACCGCCTTTGCGGCGGCGAGCGAGTTCAAGGTTTTCAAGGAGGCGGCGACCAAGGGCGGGATCGTGAAGGCGTTGATCGTGAAGGGAGGCGCCTCGACGGCGCGCAGCCGCATTGATGCGCTCGGTGAGATGGCCAAGAGTTTTGGCGCGAAGGGGCTCGCCTGGCTCAAGATCACGGCGGAGGGGCAGCTTGAGTCTGTGATCGCCAAGTTCCTGGATGCCAAGGCCTTCGCGGCGGCTCTTCCCGACGCCAAGCCGGGCGATTTAGTCCTCTTCGGTGCCGACAAGCCCGCCGTTGTCCACGACGTGCTGGGCCGCATCAGGCTATTGCTGGGTGAAGAGCTGAAGTTGATCGATACCACTGCCTGGAAGCCGCTGTGGGTCGTTGAGTTTCCCTTGCTGGACTATTCGCCGGAAGAGAAGCGGTACATCTTCATGCACAATCCCTTTGCCGCGCCGATGGACGAGGATGTGGCGTTCCTGGACTCGGAGCCGCTCAAAGTGCGGGCGAAGGCCTATGATATGGTGCTGAACGGAAGCGAAATCGGCGGTGGGAGTATCCGCAATCATCAGAGCGATATCCAGCTG
>DASVEA010000376.1:0-2431 GCA_036380815.1 Nitrospiraceae bacterium | reverse complement strand
CGATTCCATGCGCCGGAAGATGCGGAGACGCAACTGCAACGCGCCGTCGAGTTTCATACTGCAACATTCGGCCGGGCTCCCATGGGCCTCTGGCCATCAGAGGGTTCCGTCTGTCCGGAACTGATTCCGATGTTGCCGAAGGTTGGACTGCGCTGGCTGGCGACCGACGAAGGCATCCTCGCTCGCACGCTCGACGCGGCCCAGCAACCGTGGCAACGCCATCGAGATCTGTATCAGCCCTACCGGGTTGGGTCGGAAGACCAAGACGTCACGATGCTGTTTCGCGATCGGGAGATATCCGATGCTTTTGGATTCATATACCACAAGACCACTCCTGAAATGGCTGCCGAGGATGTTTTTCGTCGACTACGCCATATCATTCACGAAGCGCCGCAGGACCAGGTCACCATCGCCATTGTGCTCGACGGGGAAAATCCATGGGAACACTACCACGAAGGTGGCGAACAGTTTCTCTCGCTCCTCTACAAGGCCTGCTCGGCCGGCGCGCTCGATGACGACACGGTTCGCACCACCACCGCGACGATCTCCAAAGCGCTCGAAGCCGCGCCAGCCACGCATCGAGTCAGCCACCTCCATTCAGGCTCCTGGATCAACCAGGACTATAAGATCTGGATCGGCCACCAGGAAGACAATCAGGGATGGGACTTGGTGAGTCAAACTCGATCCCGTCTTGCCGAAATTTCTGCCACACTCTCCTCGGAGCGCGCGCAAGGAGCTTGGGACGAACTCTATGCCGCCGAAGGCAGCGATTGGTTCTGGTGGTATGGGGACGACTTTGATACCGACTACAAAGAAGAATTCGATCGCCTCTTTCGGACCCACCTTCGAAACGTCTGGACGATCGCGGGACTGACACCACCGGACCTGTTGAGTCAGCCGATCTGTAGTCCCCGCGGCATGCCGGAGGCAGACATCGTAACCGCGCCTATCGCTTTGCTGAACCTCTCCATCGACGGACTCGTGACCGACTTTTTTGAGTGGCGCGGAGCAGGTAGAATCAAAACTCAGCCGCCGCTGGGCGCGATGTGGAAAGCCGAAGGAGTGCTGACCAATATCCAGTTTGGCTGGAGTCTTGACCAGTTGTATCTCCGGCTTGATCCGGACGAGCGATCGCAGCAGCGACAAGCAGGGCTGACGGTCGAGCTGCAGCTGCAGACGCCTGAGCACCTCTACAGGTTGTCGTTTTCACTCGCACCCTCAGGGCCAGACCAGTTTCTGCTCTCCCAGAAACTGGCAAGTGGACACTGGCAGGAGATCGGCCCCTACCAATCGATCTGTCATCGGAATATTGTCGAACTGGCTGTGCCATTCAAGGACTTACAGCTTTCCCCTGGGCAGGAACTCCGCATGACTATTCTAGTGCAGGACCATAGCTTGGAAGTCGCACGCTACCCGCACCACAAGCCTGCGACTTTCTTCGTTCCAGGTCTGGAATTTGAAGCGAATTTGTGGCGAGTGTGATAGACGTGAAAGGTGAGACGTTCGACGTGAAACGAAACAGTGCTGGGGCAAGAACTGTTTTCTTACATCTGACACTTCACGTTTTACGTTGCACCTACTACGTCTCACATTTCACGTTTCACGGAGGAAAAGATGCCCGATCTAAGACGTGATCCGATTGTCGGTCGGTGGGTGATTATTACGACGGAACGTAGCGGTCGGCCTCACGACTTTATTCCCGTGCAAGCCGCCCGGCCATTGGCCGCAACCCTCTGCCCCTTCTGCCCAGGGCAAGAGCGACTGACACCAAAAGAAATCATGGCCTACCGGCTGCAGCCAGTGGAGCCCAACGGCCCGAACTGGACCGTGCGTGTCGTGCCGAACAAGTTCCCCGCGCTCCAGGTCGAAGGCGACCTCGACCGCCAAGGCCTCGGCCTCTACGATCGAATGAACGGGATCGGCGCACATGAAGTCATTATCGAGACCCCGAACCACACAGAAAACCTGGCCGACATGCCGATCAAGCGGATCGAGGACGTGCTGTGGGCCTATCGCGATCGCATGATCGATCTGAAGAATGACGTGCGGTTTCGATACATCCTGATTTTCAAGAACCACGGAGCGTCAGCTGGCGCGACACTGGAGCACAGCCACTCACAACTCATCGCCCTGCCGATCATCCCCACCAGCGTCCAAGAAGAGATCGAGGGCTGTCGGACTCATTATTTTCAGAAAGAACGCTGCATCTATTGCGATATTATCCGGCAGGACCTCTCTGACGGCGATCGCATCGTGGCGGAAAATCCCGAGTTCCTCTGCGTCACCCCGTTTGCCCCACGCTTTCCCTTTGAAATGTGGATCCTCCCTAAACGCCACGCCGGCTACTTCGAAGAGAGCCAGAAGTTACAATTCGAGTTCCTCGCACCGATTCTCTCGGAAGCGCTCCGACGGATGGACAAGGTCCTCGCTA
>DASVEA010000375.1:0-4310 GCA_036380815.1 Nitrospiraceae bacterium | reverse complement strand
GTCTTGCACGGCCCAAATCTGAATCTTCTCGGGACCAGGGAGCAGTCGATTTACGGCACCCTGTCTCTCGATGCCCTGGACTCAACCATCACAAAGCTGGCGAAGGAGTTGGCAGTGAATGTGGACCTCCGCCAGTCAAATAGCGAGAGTGAACTGGTCACCTGGATTCAAGAGGCTCGGACGGGATATGATGGGATTATCATTAACCCTGCCGCTTATACCCACACCAGCGTCGCAATCCGGGACGCCATTGCGTCAGTAGGCCTGCCGACGGTTGAGGTGCATCTGTCCAATATTCATCAGCGGGAAGAATTTCGCCATCGGTCCTATGTTGCGGGAGTCGCTATCGGGCAAATTTCCGGCTTGGGTCCGACGGGCTATCTCCTCGCACTCCGTGGGCTGCACGACCATCTGACCGCATCCCGACGACAGAAGAAGACGGCCGCGCCAGCGACATCGCGACGGACGACAAAAGGAACGAGATAATTGCGGAGCCGGCCGAGCGGCCTCTTACCGCCTGAAGGGAGTACCGAGTGATTTCCACGACCGATTTTCGCGGTGGCGTGCGGCTCATGGTAGATAACCAGCCCTTTTATATCGTTGAGTTTCAACATGTAAAACCGGGCAAAGGCGGAGCTTTCGTGCGCACCAAGCTCAAGAGCTATCTTTCAGGCAATGTCCTGGATCGTACCTTCCGATCCGGAGAACGGTTCGAAGAGCCGAATCTCGACGAAAGGACCATGCAATTCCTCTACGCGACCGACGACGCCTACACCTTTATGGACACGGAAACCTTCGAGCAACTGACGTTCGAGAAGGATAAGCTCGGCGGAAATGCTGATCTCTTGAAAGAAAACATGACGGTAAAGATTCTCGTGTACGAACATCGCCCGATCGACGTCGAACTGCCCAACTTTGTCGAGCTGAAAGTGGTCGATGCCGAACCGGGTTTCCGGGGCGATACAGCCACGGGCGGCACTAAGCCGGCCACCCTCGAAACCGGCGCCATCATCAAGGTGCCGCTCTATCTGGAGGCCGGGACCGTGATCAGGATCGATACGCGTACGAGAGCCTACGTGGAGCGTGTACGGTGAGCAAGCAAAAGTCGAGCAAGTCGAAGAAGGGTGGAGCGCCGATCATTCTGCCTCAAGCCTTTGCCGCGACCCAGGGCGGGCAGGACACACGCTCGCTGTCCGGACAACAGACCAAGCATATCCAAGAATTGATCGATCTCCTCAAGAAGAACAACCTGACCGAATTGGAATTGGAGCGCGAAGGCCTCAGAATCCGCGTGCGATACGAAATCGGGGGTAAAACGATCACGACCACCGTCGCCGGCCAGGGGACGGTCGTCTCGACCTCAGACTCTCAGCCGCCCGCAGCGGCCGGCACGCAGACTGAAGACACGACGGGCATGCTCACCATCGTGTCTCCAATCGTCGGAACCTTCTATCGGTCCCCCTCTCCGGATGCCGACCCCTATGTTGAAGAGGGCGATTACGTGAAAAAGGGACAAGTCCTGTGCATCGTCGAAGCGATGAAGTTGATGAACGAAATCGAGTCGGAGGTAAATGGGCGGGTCTCGAAAATTCTGGCCGAAAGCACCAAGCCGGTGGAGTATGGCCAGGCGCTCTTCCTTGTCGATCCGACAGCCACCCCCTAACCCTCTTCCCTCGACCCACATCGGAGTACTTGCGTGTTCAAGAAAGTGTTGATAGCCAATCGCGGTGAGATCGCGCTCCGGGTAATTCGAGCCTGTAAGGAACTCGGCATTAAGACCGTGGCGATCTTTTCTGAAGCCGATGCGGCGAGCCCCCATGTGCGCGCAGCCGACGAGAAGATCTGCGTCGGGCCTCCTGACGCCGCTCTCAGCTACCGAAATATTCCCAACGTCCTGAGCGCGGCCGAGATCACCGGGGCGGACGCCATCCATCCCGGCTATGGATTCCTCTCCGAGAACGCCCACTTCGCCGAAGTCTGCGAGTCCATCGGTATCAAATTCATCGGCCCCACGTCCGAACACATCGCCCTCCTGGGCGACAAAGCCAAAGCGCGCGATATCGTTGCCCGCCGAGGCTTACCCGTCACGCCAGGCAGTCCCGGTGAGCTGAAGAGCGAGCAGGGAGCCCTCGAAGCCGCTACCAAGATCGGCTATCCCGTCATCATCAAAGCTTCAGCCGGTGGGGGAGGACGCGGCATGCGCGTCGTGAACAAGGCCGGAGACCTCGCGCGCGCGTTTCAAGCCGCGCAGGCCGAGGCGAAGACAACATTCGGCAACGATGCAGTCTACCTCGAACGATATTTTCTCGAGCCCCGCCATATTGAAGTGCAGATTGCCGCCGACCATCGTGGGCATACCGTGCATCTCGGCGAGCGCGACTGCTCGATCCAACGCAGGCATCAGAAGCTTCTCGAAGAAACGCCGTCGCCCGCCGTCGATGAGAAACTCCGGCGGGAAATCTGCCGCGTCGCCGTCGACGCTGTCAAAGCCGTGCACTACCGGAATGTCGGCACCGTCGAGTTCCTGCTCGACAAGGACCGCAACTTCTTCTTCATGGAAGTGAACACCCGCATCCAGGTAGAACATGCGATCACCGAAATGGTGACCGGCATCGATCTCATCAAGGAGCAGATCAGACTCGCCGACGGCCAATCTCTCTCGTTCAAGCAACAAGACATCAAACTCAGCGGGCACAGTCTCGAATGTCGCATCAACGCCGAAGACCCGGAGAAGTTTACGCCCTCTCCAGGAATGATCACGAAGTACAGCGCGCCAGGCGGATTCGGCGTGCGGGTCGACTCGGCGATAGAATCGAACATGATGGTCGTCCCGTTCTACGATTCGATGATCGCCAAAGTCATCACGCACGGACGGGACCGGCAGGAATCCATCGTCCGCATGCGCCGGGCCCTCGACGAATTCGTGATCGAAGGCATCAAGACGACCATCCCGCTGCACAAACGCATCCTCAACGACCCCGACTTCCAAAAAGGCCACGTCTCCACCACCTTCCTCGAGCGCTTCCTCGCCGGCTAGCAGGCTGCGGAAAAACTATTTCGGTACAGCAACACTTCGATGGCCAAGCAAGAAGGGCACCTGGCCGCTCCTTCCCCTGCTGGCGGACTTTTTGCCTCCTGCTAGAGACTGATTGCTCCTTCGAGCTAGAATGTATTCCTCATGAATGCCACGCGCCCGAACTCCCTCTCAGGCCTCTATGTCATTCTCGATCCGTCGGTCTGTCCTGCGCGTCCCTTGGTCGAGGTGCTGACGACCGCGGCTGAGGCTGGGGCCTCCCTCTTCCAATATCGCAACAAGACCGCATCGATGAAGGACGCCTACGTGGAAGCCTTGGTGCTCCGACAAGCTGCCGCAAAGGCAGGCGTACTCTTTATCATCAACGATCGTTGCGACTTGGCCCTGGCCGTGGATGCCGATGGCGTGCACCTGGGGCAGGACGACTTGCCACTCGACTTGGCGAAGAAGGTGATGGGACCGGATAAGCTGATCGGGATCTCCACACACAATCCCGACCAGGTGCGGGAGGCCACCGCCGGGAAACCGGACTATCTTGGCTTTGGTCCAATCTTCAAACCAGGCTCCAAACAGGACCACGACCCGGTGGTTGGGCTCGAAGGACTACGTGCGATACGCTCGCTCACATCGTTGCCCATCTTTGCGATTGGTGGCATTCAGATCGACCAGGCAGGGGAGGTGATGCGCGCTGGCGCCAATGGCGTCGCGGTCATCTCAGCGATCCTCAAGGCCCCGGATATCAGCCTCGCCGTGAAAGCGTTCCTCGCCAAGATGTGAGCCCGCATTATTCATGAAGCTTCTGCTGCAAGCGCGGATACGCGGCTGTGACTGGCAGTCTCGCCGTTCAGCCCTTCGACATACTGCACGGGTATGCCTCAGGGCTTCACACCTCCGAGTGCTAGTCTCGCTTCGCGTCTGCACGCTTTCGCAACGAACCTTCCTGAATAATGCGGGCTAGGACCAACCTTGCCAGCTTCGTGATCGGAGCGGTCCCCGCGAGGCGGACCAGGCCTTCGTTCCAATTTCGATTCATGCTTGGACTGTAGAGGAGGGGGCCCACCACGGGAACCTTCGCGAGGCGTCGAAGGAGACTCACGGTCGATCGTTCCTGCGCTCGAGCGGTCTTCGTATGCACCGGTCGATGCTGATTCAAGACCAACGCCACGATGGGAATCTTTCGCTGGCGGAGCGCGTGAAGCGTCAATAACGCGTGGTTGACTCCGCCCAAGCCAGACGGTCCTACCACAATGGCTGGTAACCTCATTCGATAGATAAG
>DASVEA010000374.1:0-5591 GCA_036380815.1 Nitrospiraceae bacterium | reverse complement strand
TGAGTCCCCTGTGCTCGCGCAACGCGCGGTCTCAGAAGGATAGCGGGAAGCGGCCCGGTGCCCTTCTTGCTCGCAGAGCCCCCACGATGAAACAGTGGTCGCTCGATGCGCGCAGTAAAGGGCAGCCTCGGCCACTCCCCTAAAAAGGGGTATAGTGAAATAGAGGATTGGAAGGCCTTCGCCCTGGCTAAAGGCACGTCCCGGGAAATCGATTGCGAAGCAATCGGAGGGTCGGATGGGTGAAAAATATCTGCCAGCGGGTGGGCGGGTGAGAAAGACGCGCGCAGTGGAAAACAACCGGCCTGGTTGCTGAGAGGGCTGAAGAGGGAGAAAAATTACACTTAGATTGTGTGATCGGAAGGCGCAGGTCGAGGTTCTGTCAGCCAATTGTACGGATTCATGAAATCAAACGGAAGCCCCCTCGAGAGTCTGGCGCAGCACATCAATTAGGTACGATCTTGAACAGGCCGCCTCCTTGGGTCATGAGGTACAGTTCACCCGAGAAATCCTCGCCAAAGCTGGTAATAGAACCGCCCGGAGGACTGAGTAAAGGCCATTCAGTCTGCTCTGTGGGTTGACCATTCTGATAGCGGAAACTCCTCACAAATCCAGCGCAAAAATCTCCATAGAAGTAGGTCCCGCGCAACGAGAGATTCGCATCTCCGCGATAGACATAGCCTCCGGTCACTGAACAGGCCCCGCTGGCGTGGGAATAGTCGAGGACCGGCAACGTGAGCCCGCCTGAATTGCAGCTGCTTGACGGATTAAAACACAGGAATCCCTCCATCAACCGCCAGCCATAATTGGCCTGACGCCCTGCATTGGGGGCGACGGCGACATCGATCTCTTCTCTCGCACTCTGTCCCACATCGCCGATGTAGAGGTCTCCGGTTTGGCGGTCAAAGGAGAACCGCCACGGGTTCCTAAGGCCCAGGCTCCAGATTTCCTGCGCGCCGCCGCCGAGGAGGAACGGATTGGGGATGACGTTAGTACAGAGAGCCCCCGTGTCGGGATTGAGGCGAAGGAGTTTCCCGAGCAACGAAAATTGATTCTGCCCGTTGTTATTCGGATCGCCGGCACTGCCTCCGTCACCGGTCCCCGTATAGAGACAGCCGTCCGGCCCAAAGGCCAACATTCCGCCATTGTGATTGGAGAAGGTTGGATGAGGGATTGTTCGAAGAATAGCCGCTAAGGCAGGATCGGCCAGGTTCGGGTTTCCTAAACTTCTCTGGTATCGAGCAATGACGAGATTGCCACTTCTATTGGTATAGAAGACATAGAATCGCCCATTGTTGCCGTAATTTGGATCGAACGCCATCCCCAGCAACCCTTCCTCGCCTCCCGTTGAAATGAGGCCGCTGATATCAAGGAATGGCGTCGCGAGCAGCGAACTGGTTGTCACATCGAAAATTCGAATCAGTCCACCCTGTTCGACAATGAAGAGACGGTCGGTATCATTGGCAGGTGCGGTCATGAAGACCGGTGAACTGAGACTCGTACTGATCGATTGAAGCCGCAGACTATTGGATTGAGGTAACGGTGGTAGCGAGTCTTGGTTCGATCCGTTATCGGAGCACCCGATCAGGCATCCTGTGCTGACAAGGACCAAACCAGCCATCAACAGGCGCCGAATCGGTACCATTAGCCACTCCGCGTGATGCCAGGCTGTACGCACTCAGCCTACTATAGAGTGCTGAATTGCCTCAAGTCGCTCCTGTGCGTGGGGTAGGTCGATGGGACTATCTAAAAAGAGAGGGCTTGTCCGGCGCATGCCCCGTCCTGTTCACCCCTGTTCACTGGCTCCTTCCTTGCCAATAACGGTCTATCGGTATCTATCCAGGTAGGTGCGGAAGGCAAGGCTGTCTCGCTCTCGGACCGTGACGGCGATCCGCAATTGTTCGAGATATTGATCGAGCGTTTTCCCGCCGAGGTCGATCTTGCGCGTTAAGAAAAAGTCCCGTACATCTCGTTCCAGTTCAGATGTGGCGAGGCTGACGATTCCGCCGCACATGCGGCGTAGCCCTTGTTTGGGGAACAATTGGTCCATCTTCTCCAAGTTCGTTTTCACAAAAGCCCAGGCCAATTCTCTGCCATAGACATTGCCCAGGATGGCGCTGATGAGAAACGGCGCGTCCTGTGTGCGGATTTCTCCGCTGATGGTGCGAGCTAGTGTGCGTTCAAGCAATGCTTTGGGCTGGAATGATGCGAGCGAGAAGAGATAGCGCCGTTCTTCTTGCGGTGTGGCGGCGGTGCGGAATCGTTCGTTGAATTCGTCGTACCTGGTTGCGTCGCCCGTATGCGCGAGGATCGCGACGAGCGAGGGCACGACATTGGGGTCGACGGCTGTCGCATCGTTGCGGTAAGCCCGGTACAGCTCGGCTGCGCGTTGTTGGATGGCCGGATCATTGCCGAGTTTACCCTGTGCGCCGATCAGTTCACCCCGCAGTTGTTTCGTCAGCTCGCTCTCGCCGCTTCGGGGGACCCAACCCAAATCTGCAACGGCGGGACCGATCCGACCTCGTACGAACGCTTCGAGCGCCGGCCGATCCTCCACGGTGATGATCCGGTTCAGAAAGGAGAAGGAGTCGAGCAGCACAGCCCAGACATTCTTGTCCCGTTCCGTAGTGAAGCGGGCTGTCAGGTCAAGATAGTCCGTGAGGGGCATGTGGCCGGCGATGGTCGTGGCCCAGGCGTCGTTGATGAGGTTGAACCGCTCGGTGACGGCGAGTCGATCGATGTTGCGGTTCAGGAGCCGATCGAGCAGGTCTGGTGCATAGGACACCCGATAGAATCCATGGCCTCCTTCATTAATCAGTACTGACTCCCAATCGTGGGGGAGAGGGACTGTCGCGTCCTTCTCAGTCAGCAACATGCGCGAGGTGCTGGCCTTGCCTCCGGCGGTAACTCGCATCTGGAGTGGAATCTGCCATCGCTGGTCTTGTGATGGGCCGGACTGCTCGTCGCTCAGGTAGCTGAACCGTTGTTGTCTGATCGTGAGCTCGGATGACGGACTGACAGTGGCGGTCAGGAGCGGGAACCCTGGTTGAAAAATCCATCCGTTCATGAGTTCAGGCACCGGCTGTTTGGCGATCTTCCCTAGCGAAACCCAGAGATCGTTCGTGTCGGCGTTCCCATAGGCATGTGCGTGCAAGTAGTCGCGGACTCCGTCGCGGAAGACCGTCGGTCCGATGTGCTGTTCTAACATCCGGAGCACCGATGCGCCCTTTTCATAAGTCAGGACGTCAAACATCGCGTCGGCGTCCTTGGGGGCTTGTACCGGATATTCGATCGGTCGCGTACTCCGCAGTCCGTCTACAGAAAAGGCCGCGGCTCGCGAGATACCGAAACTGTCCCATCGTTTCCACTCTGGTTTCCAGGCATCCACGGCCAGCATTTCCATGAAGGTGGCGAAGGCTTCATTCAACCAGAGCCCGTTCCACCAGGACATGGTCACTAAATCGCCGAACCACATGTGCGCGTTTTCATGCGCGACCACATCGGCCACTCGCTCCAGTTCTCCGTGCGTGGCGCTCTGCCGATCGACCAACAGAGCCGTTTCACGGTAGGTAATGGCGCCCAGGTTCTCCATGGCCCCGGAGGCAAAGTCAGGAATGGCGAGCAGGTCCAGCTTGTCACCGGGGTAGGGAATCCCGTAGTAGCTCTCAAAAAAAGAGAGCGATGCCGCCGCAATATCTTGGCCAAATCGAGCGAGATGCCCTTTCCCAGGGATGGCCCACAGGCGAAGTGGAGTTTTGCCGATCATCACTGGTTCGGTCGGCTCGATTCGGCCTACGATGAACGCGACCAGATAAGTGGACATCTTGATCGTATCGGCGAAACGGACCACCTTCTTCCCGCCAGCAAGCGTTTCGGATGCGATCGTGGTGTTGGAGACTGCGGTTAACGATGGATCGATGACCAGCGTCGCCGCAAAGACGGCTTTGAAGTCCGGTTCATCCCAGCAGGGGAAAGCCCGGCGGGCATCGGTGGCTTCGAACTGTGTTGCGGCCATGCTGTGAGTCGCACCACGCTCGTCTTTGTAGGTACTGCGATAGAAACCGCGGAGCTTGTCGTTGAGCGTTCCTCGGAATGCCATCGTCAGCTTCCAGGTGCCTGGCGAGAGAAGCGTGGCGAATGTGAGATGGCAGCGTTCGTGCGATGCATCCAACGTTATCGCGGCCTGTCTCGCCGGGCCTGAATCTCCCTCAATCTTGGCCGAGGTAATGTCGAGTTCAATGGCGTTGAGGACGATTTCAGAGGTTGGCTGATGGACCGTGAGGGTGATGGCTTCCTGTCCGGCAAAGCTTGAGGCAGGCAGGTCCGGTTCCAATCGTAGATCGTAGCGTATTGGGACCACATGTCTTGGAAGCCGATATGGATCGGCGGTGCTTGAAGTAGTGTCCTGGTTCATATCCTCACCTTTCGGTCGTTTGGTAGCCGCTTGCACGAAGGTACTGTTGAGGCACGAGATGAGGAACGATGTAAGTGGAATGGTAACGAGGAATCGGAAATGTTTACCAAGAGCCTGTAGGGTCTGTCGCCTGCTGATCGGTTCAGTCATGTCCTCGTCGCAGGGTGCGTCTCAACTCCGTTGGCGGTGCCTACGATGAGCAGGTCTGTTCGTCCGACAAAGAGTCCGGTCTCGACGACTCCGGGAATCAGGTGCAAAGCGATCTCGAGTTCTCGCGGGTTGTCGATCCGTGGGAGATGGACATCCAGAATTACATGGCCTGCTTCCGTGTTAAATGGCGATCCGTTCCGTTCCCTGAGCACCACACGGCTCTGCGTGAGGGCCTCAATTTCTCGTGCCGTACTTCCCCAGCCGAAGGGGATCACCTCGATCGGGAGCGGGAATGATCCCCCCAGTACGGGGACTCGCTTGGTATGGTCGACCAAGACGATGAACTGCTTGGCCGAAGCCGCGACAATCTTTTCCTTCAGGAGCGCGCCGCCACCGCCTTTTATGAGATTGAAGCCTGGATCGACCTGATCCGCCCCGTCGATTGCGACATCGATCACCCAGGCATTATCGGCATCGATGAGGATGATCCCTTGTTGCTTGGCGAGCATGGCCGTTTCCTTCGACGTAGGCACTCCCCGTAGTGTCATGCCCGCGCGGACCTTTTCCCCCAGCGCGATCACCATGTGTTTAGCCGTTGAGCCGGTCCCGAGGCCAACGACCATCCCATCACGGACGAATTCGACGGCTGTTAACGCCGCGGCTTTCTTCAGACTGTCGAGGTCCTGGTTGTTCATCATGGCGCGAGGGAATGGGAGAGAGCCGCGGCGACCGATGCGGCACCGAGTAGGGCGGTCTTGTCGTTCATCACCACTTTGACGGGGATCGAACTCATCAAGCGTGTATAGCGACCTTTGTTGGTGAATCCCTTCATGAATGTTCCGTCTTTCAGTTTGGCCAGCAGCTTCGGTGCGATGCCGCCGCCCAGGTACACGCCGTTGAGTGCCATCGCCTTCAGGGCGAGATTGCCCGCTTCGGCTCCATAGATGGAGGCGAACAGCTCGAGCGCCTGCTTGGCGATGTCTGCCTGGCCCTTGAGCCCGGCTGCTGCAATCACCGCCGCTGGGTCGCC
>DASVEA010000373.1:0-7002 GCA_036380815.1 Nitrospiraceae bacterium | reverse complement strand
GCCTTTGGGATATTTCGAGGTGCCCTTGAACATCATATGTTCAAGCATGTGGGATAAGCCCGCACGGCCCATGACTTCGTTGCGTGAGCCGACTTTGTACCAGACTTGGACAGTGGCAACCGGAGCTTTGGGAACTTCGGCTAACAGAACTTTCATCCCATTGGAGAGGATGAACTCGCGAGGTTCCGTTGCGAAGGCGGGCGATGTGAAAGCGTAGACGAGACTGCTCACGGCAATCAACCAGGATATTGGCATGATGTGTCGAGAGTACAGCCGGGTCATGGTTGGGCGGCGCGCACACTGCATGCTAGCAACGGGATTCGATTTGTGTCAAGGCACGTTCTGCGTATTCGGGTGAGAGATCGCCCAATTGGCCGCAGGCGCCGAGGACGTCACGTCCCCGGCTCTTACGGACGAACACATCAAGGCTCGCCTGTCGCACGATGGCTTGAAAGGCTGAAATGTCGCCTTCCGATGGACGGCGAAAGGGACTCCCGGGGAATTCATTGAACGGAATCAAATTGATTTTGCATGTGATGCCGCGAACGAGCTTGGTGAGCCGGCGAGCATCGTCGGCTTGATCGTTCACCCCGGCCAGCAGCACGTACTCGAAGGTGAGTCGTCGAGTCGGCGGCAAGGGATAACGCCGGCAGGCGGCGAGCAAGGTTTTGAGCGAGGCAATCCGATTGACGGCCGGCATCAGCCTGGCGCGTTGGTCGTCCGTCGTGGCATTCAGCGAGATGGCGAGATTGACGCCGAGTGGCGCGATTTCTTTCAATCGCGCTGCCAGGCCGGCAGTCGAGACCGTGATGCGTCTCGGCGACCATCCGAGCCCCCACGGTTTGTTGGTGAGTCGCCGGATGGCCTCTGACAAGGCCTCCATGTTGGCCAAGGGCTCGCCCATTCCCATAAAGACGAGGTTGGTAATCCGTTCACCGGGGAGAAGGCGATCTTGGGCAGTCAGCACCTGCTCCATGATTTCATGTGGCTTCAAATTGCGTTTCAATCCCATCGTGCCGGTCAGGCAGAATCCGCAATCCAGGGTACAGCCGACCTGCGTTGATACACAGAGAGTTAAGCGCTCTTCATCGGGAATCAGCACCGTTTCAACGGTGAGTCCATCGTTGAGCGTGAGTACTAATTTACGTGTGTGATCGATCGAACGGAGGACTGTGCAGCCTGCGGTGCGCGGAATCGTGGCTAGAGAAGCGAGCGCCGTTCGTTCCGCTTGGCCGAGGTCCGTCATCTGATTGATGTCTTTGGCTCGACGTTGATAAAGCCAGCGCAAAATCTGACCGGTTCGGTAGCGGGGCCATCCGAATTGCTGCACAAGCCTGCCCATCCCTTCTTCATCGAGGGCCAGGAGGTTCGTGGGAGCTGTGCGTGATGGGAGGGCGCATTTTTCGTGACCCATGAGGGGAGCCTACCACAGCCTCAAAAAGTGGAACAAGGTGCAGGACTCACGCGGCTTTGCTGGCAACAGGGGAGGCACACTGCTATATATGATACAGATCGAGAGGGAAACGACGGGTGCGAAACTATCTATATCAACGGGCCATACGAAATCTGCTCCTCTCCACGTCTATTGGCCTCTGTGGGTTTGCTCTGCTCTTCGACCAGGCGTCCGCCGGTCCTTCCTCTCCGACGATATCGAGTGACATCGACAGTTGTGAGAGGGCGGAAGATTGCTTTCAGGCTGCCGCACTGCCGAAGGAACGGCTCGGCAAGGCCCTCAATAAAGAGCAAGTCTTGTTGCTCAAGGTGGATCGGCTGCAACGGCTGATGGAGCGATTCCCCGGCACACTCTGGGCCAAACGCGCGGAGTTGCTGTCCGGAGTGTTGCTTCTTGAACGGAATCCTGCCGTGGCGATTCAATTACTTCGCACGTCACAGCGAGACTTTGCGGTCTTGGATGACTATATCCGCTTATGGACGGGGGAGGCGTTGTTGAATCTCGGGGACGCCAAACAGGCGGCGGGCATGTTCGAAAGCATTCCGCAGGTGGTGCCTGACTCCTATCTGCTGACCAAGGCTGCCTATCGAGCAGGAGAAGCGTGGTATCAAGTGTCGAGTTGTCCAGAAGCGACGGCGTGGTTTGCAAAAGCGGTGGAACTGAATGATAAGGAGCCAAAGACTCCCCAGGCGTTTCTTCGGCGAGGCGTCTGCCAACTGCGAGACAACAACATACCGGAAGGTCGCGAGACCCTGATGAAACTCTGGGTTCGGTTTGCATATAGCGCAGAAGCGAAAGAAGCGGAAGCGCTACTGGCCTCGAATCTTTGTGGCGAGCCTTGGGTGGTTCGGTCTAGCGATCGGTTTGCCAGGGCCGAGGCGTATCTTGGACAATCCTTCCATGCCGAGGCGATCGAGGAACTCCGAAAGTTTCTTGCAGCAGATCCACAGTCGCCTCGTCGCGGCGAGGCAAAGCTGAAGCTCGGCATCGCGCAGGTACGGATGAAACAGTATGACCTAGCCCGAGAGACGTTCCGAGCGCTGGTGAAAGACGGGGGGACGGAGTCCCACGAAGAGGCGGTCTGGCTCGCCCGCGTCTATCTTCGCCAAGGACAGGGGGACAAGTTGTTAGATCTCGCCGGTACGCTGACGACATCATCGCTCTCTGCGGAGCAGAAGGGCCAGATCACCTTATTCGCCGGGATGTGGCTGGAAGATCAGAGCCGCTTCGACGAGGCGATTATTCGGTACCGACAGGTGGCAAAGGTCGGAGAGCCTGCGTCTCAGCGAGCCGAGGCACGGTGGCGTGTGGGCTGGGAGTATTACCGTGTGGCGCGATATCGTGAGGCGGGCGACGAGCTGCGCCAACTCGCCGATCAGCACGACAGCGACTTTGAGCCACAGGCGCTCTATTGGATGGGGCGCGCAGCCGAATTGATCCAGCAGCCTCACGCTCGTGATGTGTATGTGCAACTCTGCCAACGATACGTCTATACCTATTACTGCCAACTGGCTCGAGAACGGATCGATATCCCGTTGTCAGAGACTCCTGCCTCAGAGCCGATTTCACCGACTGTTCTGGTGAACGGTGGTACGCATGCGAATGGTGAGGCCACACGCTCGGTGCCCATCAGGGCCGAAATCGAGCAGCAGTCGGCGTACCGTCGAGCCATTGAGCTCAAGACGCTGGGGTTGGACTCGGATGCTTCGCGCGAGTTGGCGGGGTTGACCGATCGCTATAACCGAGACCCCGACGCCCTCATGGCGCTTGCGACGATGTTGAACGAGGTGGGTGCCTACCACCATGCGCTTCGACTCGCGAGGGCCAGGTTCCGCGATAAATTGGAGAGAACCGGCGGTATCGTTGACCCGTCGCTGTGGAAGGTGGCCTATCCGACAGGTCTCCTTCCTACAATCAAGGGCCAGGGTGTGAGCGGTGTCGACCCCTATCTGGTGGCGGCGATCATTCGAGAGGAGAGTCAGTACGATTGGCAGGCTGTATCGCGGGTCGGTGCGATTGGCTTGATGCAGGTGATGCCGGGAACTGCGAATAATGTGGCGCAGCGACTCGGGCTTCCCGCGGTCGGACGGGATGACCTCTTCGATCAAGAGACCAATATTCGGATCGGCGTCCACTACGTCGAGCAGTTACTCGAACATTTTTCCGGAAATATCGTGTTCACAATTGCCTCATACAATGCAGGGCCACTGGCTGTCGGAAGCTGGATTGCGCTGCATCGTGGGAGAAGTCAGGATGAGTTCGTCGAATTGATCCCGTATCAAGAGACGCGGCAGTATGTGAAGCGCGTACTGCGAAGCTACCGAGAATACATACGGCTAGGCAAGGCTTCCTGATGGCCATTTCTTGACAAGATCTAGACAAGTTTCTATAGTGCGCCACAACCTGTAGGGGCCTCTTAAGGAAGAGAGTGAGGGAATGGCACTCGATCGATTGGATGCGATTGAAAATCGTATTAGAGATTTAGTTAAGCTCGTTCAAGAGCTGAAGAAAAAGAATGCATCGGCTGAAGAAGAATTAAAGGTCTTCCGACAACGACTTGCGGAGAAGGATGATTCGAATCGACGATGGAAGCAAGAGCGTGTTGATATCAAGTCTCGTGTAGAAAAAGTCCTCGGCGACATCGAATTGTTGGAGTGCCTTGAAGAACGTAAGGAGGTGGCCCTTGACTAAGACCATTGACGTGGAAATCTACGGCCAACGATACGCGATTCGTGGCGAGGCGGACGAGGGCGAGGTCCGGCGCCTCGCGAGCTTTGTAGATGGCCAGATGCGCCATCTCGCGGAAGGGATGAATACGACGACCCCCTCCAAACTCGCCGTGCTGACTGCCCTCAATTTGGCCCATCAGTTGTTTGAACTCGAACGGAAGCGTGCGCAAGGTGAGGCGGATGTCGAGCGGCGGATGAATTCGCTCATGGAATCGATCGAGGAGCAGGTACCGACCTCGCTCTTTCGCTAGATTCAGCTTGCAAAGGGCGGCCCCCTTTGTTATCGTAGTTCTGGTGAGTGGGGACGTAGTGGATTCTACTATAGGGATACGAATAGGTCATGCTCGAACCGGTTCAGTGATCCGGGGATACGACGCAGTCACCGCGGAATGGATGTGGGTTCTTGATGCTGGCGAAATTGCGGCAGTTAGAATATGCACAAGGGTTCGTCCACCTGATGTATAACCTCTTGGAGATGTTGGGTAAGATCATGGAGTTCAAGCTGCCGTCAAGGAGTGCGGTCTGCGGAAATGGCCAGCGGCTGTTTCCGGTTCGCGCGCTGAGTCCTCTCATGCGGATGAGAGAGTACCGACGCAGATGGACCTCGTCTGATCTGTCCCGCACAGGACGCACTCGTCATCTCAATCCAGCAAGGCATCCATCCCCGTGGAGTCCGTTCTCGGAGTAAGTCTGTAGCCTGCGGTTCCGGCCGTCCTCTCCTATTCCCTTATCTGCCCACTGCGCTCCCTTCTCATTCAGGATCGTCGACCAACCTTGTATCAAGCCGAGGCTGAGAAGCAGGATTCTTCTCGTCTCGCGACTGTAAGGGGGTGAGTCCAATTTCGACCTCAATTATTGCCTATCTGTTGACAGGACTCGTTGGAGGATTGCTCGGAATCGGGCTCTTTGAGCTGATCCGTCGCTCAATGAGCGCCACGAAGAGGGCTCAGGAAGAGGGACAGGCACGCCATGTCGTGCAGAACGCCCAGCATGAAGCTGACAATATCGTCAAAGAAGCGAAGCTTGAAGCGAAAGACCTTGTGCTGCAGGCGAAAGCGGAACTCGAGAAGGAGCAGAAGGCCAAAATGGCCGAGCTCGCCGTCTCAGAAAAGCGTGTGACCCAGCGAGATGACGCTCTCGAGAAACGGATCAGTGCGGTAGACAAACGGGATAGTGAGGCTCAGAAGCGAGATCTGGAGCTGGCGAAGCGGGAAGAGAAGCTGGTGGCTAGGGAATCGGCTTGTGCTCAAGTGGAGAAGGAGCATCGTGGGGCGTTGGAACGCGTCGCGGGGATGACGGCCGACGAGGCGAAGAAGCAGCTCATTCAAGAAATGGAAAGTCAGGCGCGGCTCGAGGCTGTTGGGCATGCCAAGCGAACGTTGGAAGAGGCGCGGGAGAATGCCGAACGGGAAGCGCGCGAGATCATTACCAGCTCGATTCAACGAGTGGTGCGTGATTACGTCTCGGAATCCACGATTTCTGTCGTGCCGATTCCGAATGACGCGATGAAGGGGCGGATCATTGGGCGGGAAGGGCGCAACATCCGTGCAATCGAAGCTGCAACCGGGATTGACCTGATTATCGATGAGACGCCTGAAGCCGTCATTGTGTCGGGCTTCGATCCGCTGCGTCGCGAGATCGCCAAGGTCTCGCTCGAACGGTTGATGCATGACGGGCGTATCCATCCGACGCGGATCGAGGAAATCGTCGAGAAAGTCAAAGTCGATATCGATAAGCTCATGTATGACGAGGCCGAGAAAATCATATTTGAGTTGGGGCTCTCGGATTTTCACCCTGAGTTGATCAAGGTGCTCGGTCGGCTCAAGTACCGGACCAGCTACGGACAAAACAATCTCTATCATTCGCGTGAAGCCGCGTACATTTGCGGCATCATGGCTTCGGAGCTTGGTCTCGATGTAAAGCTGGCGAGGAGGGGGGCGCTGCTGCACGACATTGGGAAGGCCGTCAGTCACGAAGAAGAAGGCCCGCATGCCATGCTGGGTGCTGAGATTGCCAAGAAGTACGGCGAGAGTGAGAAAATTGTGAATGCCATCGCAGGGCACCACGAACAAGTGGAGCCGATCTGTCCCGAATCGGTTTTGGTCGCTGCGGCTGAAGCGTTGTCCGCAGCCAGGCCTGGGGCTAGACGGGAAGCCTTGGAGACCTACGTAAAACGGCTGGAGAAACTGGAGTTGCTTGCCACGACCATCAAAGGGGTGCAGAAGGCCTATGCCATCCAAGCGGGCCGAGAAATCCGCGTCATCGTTCGACAGGAAGACATTACCGATGCCGAGTCGTTTCAACTGTCTCGGGACTTGGCGAAGAAGATTGAGCAGGAACTGACCTATCCCGGCACGATCAGAGTGACCGTGATTCGAGAGAGCCGGTATGTGGAGTATGCCAAGTGAAGGTCCTCTTCATTGGCGATATCTTTGGAGAGCCTGGGCGCCGAGCATTGGCCAGGGCTGTTCCCAGGCTGGTTGCGCAGCGGCAAATCGACATCGTTATCGGGAATGGAGAGAACGCGGCCGGCGGGTTTGGCATCACGCCGGAGTTGGCAGAAGAGTTGTTTGACCTCGGCCTCGCTGTTATTACGACCGGGAATCATGCGTGGGATAAAAAGGAAATTCTCGACTACTTTCCCCGGGAGCCACGCCTACTTCGGCCGGCTAACTATCCGGATGGTGTGCCGGGTCATGGGAGTGTGGTGGTCGAGTCGGCCGGCGGAGAGCAGCTCGGCGTTCTCCAACTGATGGGGCGGGCGTACATGCCGACTTTGGACTGTCCGTTCCAGGTGGCCAAAAAAGAATTGGCCGCGCT
>DASVEA010000372.1:0-2001 GCA_036380815.1 Nitrospiraceae bacterium | reverse complement strand
GTGGTTCGTCGGTGCCACCTGCAACATTACCTATAACTGTCTGGACCGTCACGTCAAAACCTGGCGCAGGAATAAGGTGGCGGTCATCTGGGTCGGCGAGAACGACCAAGACCGGGTTATCACCTATGGCGAGCTCTATCGACAGGTCAATCGCTGCGCGAATGCGCTCAAGAAACTTGGGCTCACGAAGGGAGATCGAGTCACGATCTACCTTCCAAAAGTCCCCGAGCAGATCATCGCCATGCTCGCATGCGCACGCATCGGCGTCATTCATAGCGTGGTGTATTCCGGATTCAGCGCCCCGGCCCTCGCAAGCCGCATTCAGGATGCCGAATGCAAGCTGGTCATTACGGCCGACGTCGGGTTTGACCGGGGAAAAGTCCTCAATCTCAAGTCGGTGGTCGACCAAGCCGTCGCCAATTCTCCCTCCGTCGAACGGGTCGTCGTCTTACGACGTCAGACTCCGGCTGTGAGCTTATCCGAGCCGAAAGAAATCGATTGGCACGACTGGCTGAAGGACGAGAAGGCGGTTTGCGAGGCCGAGCATCTGGATGCAGAACATCCTCTGTACATCCTCTATACGTCGGGCACGACCGGCAAACCCAAAGGCGTGGTTCATGTCCACGGCGGCTACATGGTCGGGACCTACATCACTACAAAATATGTCTTCGATCTCAAAGAGGACGATGTCTACTTCTGTGTCGCCGATCCAGGCTGGGTCACCGGGCACAGTTATATTGTCTATGGTCCCCTCCTCAACGGCGCCACAATCCTCACAGCTGAAGGTAAGCCGGACTATCCAAACCCGGGCCGTTGGTGGGATTTGATCGAACGCTACGGCGTTTCGATTTTCTATACGACTCCCACCGCCATTCGTCTACTCATGCGGTATGGAGAAGACTGGCCTAAGAAATACGATCTCTCTACCCTCCGCATCCTGGGCAGCGTGGGCGAACCGATCAATCCGGAAGCCTGGGAATGGTTCCATCGCGCGGCCGGTGGGGACAAACCGATCATGGACACCTGGTGGCAGACCGAAACAGGGTCCATCCTGATTACACCCCTACCGACAGTCCCGTTGAAGCCAGGCTCTGCTACCAGGCCCTTCCTCGGCATAGAAGCCGATGTCGTGGACAGTGCAGGCAATAGCCTCCCCGCCAACGCCGGCGGCCTGGCTGTCATCAAGAAGCCATGGCCCTCAATGATGCGAACCATCTACAAAGATCCGGAACGCTACAAGACCTATTGGAACACGATCCCGAACTGCTACACCGCGGGTGACATTTGCCATAAAGATGAGGACGGCTACATGTGGTTCATGGGCCGCGCCGATGACGTGATCAAAGTAGCTGGCAACCGGCTCGGCACCGCCGAAGTGGAAAGCGCGCTAGTCAGCCACCACGCCGTAGCGGAAGCTGCGGTGATCGGCAAACCGCACAAGCTTGTCGGTGAATCGATCAAGGCCTTCGTCATTCTGAAACAGGGGGAAGTGGACAGCCCGGCACTCATCCAGTCGATCAAGGACCAAGTCATGAATGAATTGGGCAAAATTGGCGTGCCGTCAGAAATCGATATCGTGCCCTCGCTTCCCAAAACCCGGTCAGGAAAAATCATGCGGAGGGTACTCAAAGCGAAAGAGCTCGGACAAGACCTTGGCGATATCTCGACGATCGAAGATTGATTCAACCGGCTTTACGACCGGTGATCAATGAGACATCTGTGCGCTTTGCAAAGAAATCGGAGGCCGCTCATGTATACAGCAACAGGTTTCAGAACCACGGTGGCAATCGGAGTGTTGGCACTCAGCCTGGCAGCGATTAGCCCGGTCAACACCTGGGCCGCCGAACCAGTCAAGCAGGAGAAGAAGGCGAAACAACCGGCACAGGTACGCACAAACGCACTCCCCCAAAAAGCAACCGCTCCAAAATTCACCTCGGCAGAGACTGCTGGAAAAGCTCCACCCTGTTCCGGTGAGGCGCCAACGCTGGACAAGCTCACCCC
>DASVEA010000371.1:0-2667 GCA_036380815.1 Nitrospiraceae bacterium | reverse complement strand
CACGGCAAACGGATGCTGGTGCTCAACAATGGCGTATATGGCGAGCGCATGTCCCAGATGGTCGGCCTGCATCGCCTGGGCGTGTCCGAACTGAAGTACGACTGGACGACGAGGCCGGATCCGGAACGGTTGCGGCTCGCGCTGCGACAACATCCGGAAGCGCATGCTGTCAGCATGGTCCACCATGAGACAACCACCGGGCTCATCAATCCGGTCAAGGAGATCGCGGATGTCGTCGACAGCCAAAACCGGGTGTTCATTCTAGACGCGGTCAGTGCCTTGGCGGGAGAGCCGCTGGACATCGCAGGGTCTCACATCTATATGGTGGCGGGCACAGCCGGAAAATGTATTCAGGGATTCCCAGGCCTGTCCTTCGTGCTCGTCCGCAAGGGATTTCTGGAGCGGATGCGTGGCTATCCCAGACGGTCGATCTATCTTCACATCACTCAATATGTGGATGACCAAGGGCTCGGGACGATTCCGTTCACGCCGGCTGTGCAGGTCTATTACGCGTTCGACGAAGCCTTGAACGAACTCATGGAGGAAGGCGTCGCCAAGCGGATTCAGCGGTATAAGAAAGTTGCCACCTTAATCCGAGACCGCATGGCGAAGCTCGGCGTGAAGCCACTCCTGACTCCGGACAAACAGTCCAACACGATCACCGCCTATCATCTTCCCGAGGGCGTGACCTATCAGTCGTTGCACGATCAACTAAAGAAAGAGGGCTACGTGATCTACGCGGGCCAAGGCCAACTCGAGAGCAAGATTTTTCGCGTGGCGAACATGGGCGCCCTCACGGAGGCACAATTGGTCGGATTTCTCGACGCATTTGAACGGATCTGCGGCACAGCATGAAAGCCATCATCCTCGCAGCCGGGGTCGGGAAGCGCCTGTGGCAGGTCACGCAACATCGCCCGAAGTGCCTCATCGAGATCGGAGGGCAGACCCTCTTGCATCGTTACCTCACGTCGCTTCGGGGCGTCGGTATTCACTGTGCCGACATGGTTGTGGGCTACAAGGCGGAGATGATTCGAGCGGCTGTGGCAGCGAACTCTTGTGGCGTGCGGGTGAATTTCCTCGTGAACGAGCAGTTCCATCGCGGCAGCATTTCCTCGCTCTGGATCGCGCGCACGGCATTGGATGACGACGCGATCGTCATGGATGCAGACGTGCTCTTCCATCAAGAGATTTTGCGCCGCTTGGTGCAATCCTCCCACGAGAACGCGTTGCTCATGGACGAAACCGTCAAGCAGACTGAGGAGGAGTGCATGGTCGTGGTCGAAGGCGGGCGTGTGATTGCGCTGACCAAGCAGATGCCATTACACTATGACTATGCTGGAGAAGGCGTAGGGTTCCTCAAGATCCGGAAGGCCGATACGCCGCATGTCATCGCGTCGCTCAGGACCCATGTGGATCGCGAGGCTTGGCAGATGGAATACGAGGATGCGCTTGTGGGATATTTTCGTGACGTCATAGTCGGGCATGAGAAGATCGGTGGACTTCCCTGGACCGAAATCGTTTTTATGGAGGATGTGACGAAAGCGGAACGGGATGTGTTGCCGAAACTGTAGTAAGAGGATATCAATGGTCAACGGTCATTGGTGAGGGAGATTGCTTCGAGGTTCTTGCCATTGACTCGTGACCATTGGCAATTGACGGTATTTCAAAATGAGCGAGAGCACAGTTCAGAAACAGACAGACCTCCAGGGGTTGAGTACGGCGATTCTCTTGCCGTCGGTGAGTCTGTTCGGCGAGCCGGACGGATTGTATGTAGATGAGGTGGGTCCGCTCACCAGCGTGGTAGGCATCGGCCTTTTTCAGCGGACGGTGTTGACGCTGCAGCGCGCTGGTATTCGCCAGCTCATGGTGTTGGTCGGGCCGGAGGAGGATCAGCTCAAACAGGCGTTGGGCAAAGGGCCACGCCTGACGATTCCGGTGCGCTGGATGCCGATTCGTGAGTTTCCGCTGGATGATCCCCGCACCTGGGAATCGCTTGCCGCTGAAGTTCATGGCTTCTGTCTCCTGTCCGGTGTGCAGGGGGTGTTTGCGGGCCCCTTGATCGAGAGCCTGCGCCATGAGGTGCAGGAGGGACAGGCGATTCTCGTGGCACGGGCCGATAGCGAGCGAGATCGTCAGCCACGTCGGACGAGGTTGCGCGTGAAGGTGCAGGCTGGACGGCTCCGCTCGATTACATCGAGACAGGATGACACGGCGCTGGTGGCGACAGACCTTGTGGTGCTTCCGGCCAGCTTCATGAGCGTCGTCGGTCAAGTCGACGTGGAAGCCGGCACGGTGCCGATTCGTCGATGGCTCGAACGGGCTGCGGTGGACGGGCATGTGCGGGTGCTCTCTACAGAGACGAACCGGTCCCACTGGTATCAGGACGTGCGCGATGCCGTCGATGTGCAGGCCGCTGAGAAGAAGCTCTTCAATTCCCTCAAGGGCGAGTTCGAGGGCTTCGTCGACCGATTTTTCAATCGGAAGGTCTCCCGCTGGTTCACGCGCATCTTTCTCGCCGCAGGCCTCTCGCCGAATGCCATTACGATCCTGGCGACTCTGATTGGGTTGGTCGCGGCCTCCGGCTTTAGCGTCGGGACCTATAGCGCCGGTATCATTGCCGCGCTGTTGTTCCAACTGGCGGCGGTCATCGACTGCTGCGATGGTGAA
>DASVEA010000370.1:0-2857 GCA_036380815.1 Nitrospiraceae bacterium | reverse complement strand
GCCGGCCGTCGCTCGTTGAATTTCTCGATCGTAGAGTAGTCGACGGTGAACTCCTCGATCAGGAACGGGACTCCATCCACTACGTGCGTCCATACCGCCAGATGGAAGTTGGACAACCCTTGGGGGACGTGGCAGTCCTTGCAACCTGGATCGGCACCCAGCGCACCCCAGTGTGAGGATTTTTTCAGCTCCTCATACGGGTAGGTCTCGGAATGGCAGCTCACGCAGAATTCGGTCCTGGATATGGCAGCCTCGCCGCCGAATACCACGACAATCGATCCGACCGCTAGAACTGCCCCGAGAAGAATGGCGCCGCCAGACCATCGCCCCGCCATTACTCCTCCTTGCCTATCTCGGCTGGTTTGGCATCCTTTTGGAACTCCTCATGAAACTTCGGGGTAGGCGGACCATCAAATGTGCCCGCTAGTTTGAAGTGTTCATGCATGGCCTTGTTGTTACGCACAGACTTCTCAAAGTCGAACGCATACTTCTTGTCTACCGTGGGGGTGAACGGCGTGTAGGGTTTCTTGACGCCCTTCCACCCAGAGCCCTCGTAGTTCAAATGGCAGGCGTTGCACTTCTCAATGAACTCAAACTCTTGTCCGGCTTCCACGAGGGACTCGCGCGGCGTGACCTTTTTCGACTTTTCAAAAGCCTCACCTGCCTTACGGTGAACCTTGCGATAGTCGGGCCCAGCCCCATGGCAGGACTCACAGCCCACACCTATCAAGAACTTGTCCGGCTCCGTAATTTCATACCCGCCTTCCACCCCGAACCCAGTCACGTGGCAACCGATACAATCCTTGTCCTTCGTGAAGTCCTTCTTGGGATCGAGTTTCGCCTTGAGCATGGCTTTGTTCTTTTCCTTGTCCCTGTTGGCTTTGAGCGAGTCGACAGCTTTGGCGTGGGCTGTCTTGATCCATGAGTCGGCCTCACTTTTGTGACAATTACTGCATTTCTTCCGGCCCTCAAACGCCGTTTCGGCGGCAGCGGTTCCGACTAAAACCGCAAACAACGCCACAGCGGCGAGTGCGTATGTCATGGAATGCTTCACGGTATCTCCTTTCTAAGAAAAACTACTCGTGGCCGTACTATATAAAATGCTCAGGGCTTCACTTTATCGTCAGTATAAAAGATTTACAAGACCCGGTAATCCCACCTCTGTCACTAAGAAATCAGCTACTGGACGGCTGCGTAGGTGGAATCTTATACACCCAATAGCCACCTTGTTGATAGACGAGTTTCAGAGCCTGAAACTCAACAGGATTCGATGTCGTAAAGGGCAGCATCTGCGCAAGCAGTGTGTTGCCGCTCTTATCACCGGTCAGGAAGTAGGCACGCACCACGTTTTCCGACAGCCCATGCACCGAGTAAGCAGTGTGTTTGTTGTCGGCCTGCCAGCGTTTCACCATCCCGCTCAGTCCATGCACGTCGCCGCCCTGCAAGGGGAAGTCCTTGTAGGCGACATCGAGACGCTCGGGGCGCATCAGCCCGAGCTTGTAGAGATCCGAGAGGTGAACCGCGATATAGGCCTCATGCCCGCCGGTTAGTTCGCGCAGCATCGCCGCACCTTCTTTCGGATCCGCTACCAGCGCGTCGGCGAAACGTTGAAATTTTCGACTCTCTTCGGCACTTGCCGGAGCTCGCCAGAACTCTCGTTCGTATTTCACGATCGCCCCGCTTCTGGCGCGCCAAAGCGAGGGCATGACAAGGGGTTCGCCAAGATGCGAGCTGAATACCGTCTCGTAGCCCGTCAGCAGCCGAATCTGACGCGAGGTGTCCCACCAAGCAAGGACAACTGCGTCTTTTGGCACATGCTTGGCAATCGCCGTCGCCAATACGGTCAGCTCGGAGAGCTTGCCGTCGAGGAAAACCACTGGCTCGCCGCTGCGGTTTTCCCAGTTGAGCATGACAGGCGGGGCATCGCCGCGACGCGCAAGGTAGGCCACGGCCAGCGGCTTGTCCACACCTTCGACTAGAACCTCATGCTTGCTAATCCTTAGGTCTGGCCAGGCCTCAAGTCCGAGCTTGTCGAACTTGTCGACGCCACCCTCTTCCGCCAACTGGTAGTGGTAGGGAGCAGACCCTGGACTGAGCCACAAGTATGCGAGCCAGCCGAGCACAAGAAAACCTCCCGCCACCAGGAAGATTCCCAGCGACGGGAGGATTCTATTTTTGGGTCGCGTCAGCGCACCTTCCATCGTCTGCGCTGCGCTAGTTGTCACCGTCGGTTCTTCTTGCGTCTGCTCCATCCTGCGAGTGCGAGCGTACCGGTCAGCAGCATGCCGCCGCCCACGCTACCGAGCGTGATCTTCCCGTCTGTGCCGTCGAAGTCAAGCAGGCTCGTTTTGCTTCCCTCGAGCTTGGCCACCCGATCCATCAACTCCAGTTTCTCTTTGAGCTTGGTGTCCTCGTCCATGATTTCGACATAAGCTCTGTTCAGGGCCGCCCAGCCGACTGTATAGGTGAACCCCCAATGTTGGTGGGCGAGGCTCACGTGCAACTGCACCAGATGGTCTTCAGCCATTTCGAAGAGCTTGAGTTCGATCGCTGCAGGGTTGTTGCCCTTAGACCAGTAGATCTGGAAGAATTGCTCGAACCCAGGCGGGACCGGGGCTGGAGGCTTTGGTCGGTTGGTCTTCTGACCGGTGAGGAGACCATCCTTGTACTGCTGATGGACTACCTCGTGCGCCTCATCGTACTTATCGAGCCCCGAGTAGGTGCCATTGTCCATGTACTCTAGGTAGGCACGGGCATAACGTTCGGAGTGGCACTGGGTGCAGGTCTTGACCCAAGCATCCAGGCGCTTATCGGACCAGTCGGTCTTGATGTTTTCTCGGATGCCGGGCACAAAGGG
>DASVEA010000369.1:0-4544 GCA_036380815.1 Nitrospiraceae bacterium | reverse complement strand
GTTATGCAGGATCCGATCGTCGCCGATAACTCCAATAATCGTCCGCTCCTGACCGGTCGTGAGTTGCGACTTCAGCCCCAACTCGCGAAGCCGATCGATAATGTGGTCGACTTCCCGTTCGCTTGCTTCTGGTTTTAATACGATGATCATGTTGCCCTCACCATGCACTCAATGCGAATGGATGACCAGCTTGAGCGCAGCCAAGAATTCTTTATTTTCTTCTTCCAGGCCGATGGTCACGCGAACCATACGCCCCTCGATGTGACGAACGATGATGCCTTCCCTCAGCATCGCCTCAAACACCGCGCGGCCGTCTCGTCCGACATCGACATAGACAAAATTCGCTTCGCTCGGGATCGGCGCAAACCCGAGCGCGGTCAATCCCTTGACCATTTGCTCCATCCCAGCTCCATTCACCGCTCGACTCCGCGCCACATGTTCGTCGTCACCGAGGGCGGCGAGCGCGGCACGCTGCGCCAGGCTGTTGACGTTGAAGGGAGGGCGGACTCGGTTCAAGATATTGGTGATCTCCGCTGTCGCCACGCCGTACCCGATTCGCAAGCCAGCGAGGCCATAGATTTTCGAAAATGTCCGGAGCACAATCACGTTCCGCCCCTGCTTCACATAGGCCATGGAATCCGGAATCCGCGGATCCCGGACGTACTCGAAATAGGCTTCGTCGAAGACCACGACGACATGCGCCGGCACGCGCGAGAGCAGAAGTTCGACTTCATCGGCTGACACCATCGTTCCGGTTGGATTATTTGGGTTACAGAGGAACAGGAGCCGTGTCCGGTCGGTGATGGAGTTTGCCATCGCCTGAAGATCGTGCCGCCACTGCTTCAACGGGACGACGATAGGCTTTCCGTGGGCTGCCGTGACCTCCATTTTGTAAATGACGAAGGTCTGATCGGCCATGACCGCTTCATCGCCTGGGGCCAACAACGTACGGGCGAGCAGGCCCAAGATTTCATCCGATCCATTCCCGAGAATGACCTGATCCGGGCTCAACTTCCAGCGATCCGCCAGGGCTTCGCGCAAGCGAAACGCGCCGCCATCAGGATAGCGATGCAGGGTCGCGGTTCCCTCGCTTAACGCGGCAAGTGCCTTCGGGGAGGAGCCTAAAGGATTCTCGTTGGACGCCAGTTTAATGACGCGTGCGAGACCTAGTTCCCGTTGAAGTTCCTCAATCGGCTTCCCGGGAACATAGGGACTCAGCGAGGCGATATCTGGATGGACCTTCAGTGGCATGGCATCAACTGTGGGCCGGATAGGATCCGAGGACTTTCATGAAAAGGCAGCGACCAGTGATTTCTTCGATGGCCTTCTTGACCCGCTCTTCCTCAATATGCCCTTCGATATCGACGAAGAAAATGTACTCCCAGGCTTTTCGCCTGGAAGGACGCGATTCAATCTTGGTCATGCTCAGGCCATGAGAGGCAAAAGGCCGGAGGAGGTCGTACAGGGCGCCGACTTTGTCTTTCACCGAGAGCATCAATGAGGTCTTATCTTTTCCCGTACGCTCGGGCGGCTTCTGAGACAATATGAGAAAGCGGGTCATGTTGTTTATATTATCTTCGATGCGGGCCTTGATGATCTTCAAGCCATACAACTGGGCCGCCAACTCCGATGCAATGGCAGCGGCAAAGGGAGTTTCCATGCACATTTCCGCGGCACGGGCCGTGCTCGCCACCTCCAGCAAGGGCACATTGGGCAAATTGGTTTCCAACCAGTTTCGGCATTGGGCAATCGCATGGGGATGAGAGTGGATGTTTTTCACCTCTTCCATCACGCCAGATTTCGACATCAAATGATGGGACACCTCCAAGAGAATTTCGCCATAGATCAGGAGATTGGAATCAATGAACATATCGAGCGTGTGGGTGACCACACCTTCTGTCGTGTTCTCGATCGGGACCACGCCAAAATTGGCTCGCCCACGCTCGACTTCACTGAATACCTCCGTGATGCTATTGACCGGAGTGTATTGGGCGGACGACCCGAATTTCTGCATGCAGGCCATATGCGTAAACGTGGCCCTGGGACCGAGATAGGCCACCTTCTGAGGGCCCTCAAGAGAGAGGGAGGCGGACATGATTTCTCGATAGACTGGCCGAATCGCCTCGGACGGAAATGGCCCGGAGTTCTGTTGTATGAGGCGCTCGATTATCGCCGCCTCCCGCGCCGGAGTATGGAGATTGGCGTCCGCATCCCGCTTTTTCTTGAGTTTGCCGATCTCGACGACGCTTTTGGACCGTTCATTCAGCAAACGCAAAATCTCGTCATCAATGCGATCGATCTCTTTCCGGTACTCGGAAAAGTCTCCGGGCATAGCAAACCCTCTCTTCCCACCCCAGGGAGGCGGTCACCCGTCCGTCGGCTGGAATGGTACAAGCTAAGTTGGAAATGATACAGGAACCATTCCTGGCAAAGCAAGGAGACCTTCGACGTTTCACGAGCTTGCGTGACGATCCCCGTCCGTTCAAATGTGCTATCAGAAGGACTTGACAGGGGCAGACGCATCACGAAAAGAGGAGGGAGGTCGGCCTCTTGAAATGATCGAAGGCCAGCTTCGTGGCTTGGCGGCCACGGCTGGTTCGTTCGAGGAAGCCGGCCTGAATCAGATAGGGCTCATGGACATCTTCGAGAGTGCCCTTGTCTTCCTGCACTGCGGCAGCCAGGGATTCCGCTCCGACTGGTCCTCCAGCAAACTTGTCGATGATGGTCAGAAGAATCTGACGATCCATCTCATCAAACCCCGCCGTATCGACACCCAGCCATGCGAGCGCGTCCTGGGCTACAGTCTGGGTCACTCGCCCCGCAGCCTTGACCTGGGCATAGTCGCGCACCCGTTTGATCAGCCGGTTGACGATGCGAGGGGTTCCTCGAGCACGACCGGCAATTTCGCTCGCTCCCTCGGAATCGATTGGAATCCCGAGCACCCCCGCCGAGCGTGTCACGATGGTCTGCAACTCCGCTGGCGAGTAGAACTCCAGGCGGTGGACGAGGCCAAATCGGTCCCGGAGTGGGGAGGTCAGAGCGCCGGCCCTGGTTGTGGCCCCCACTAGCGTAAACCGGGGAAGATCCAATTTCACCGTTCTGGCTGCAGGCCCCTGGCCGATCACGAGATCGAGCTGATAGTCCTCCATCGCTGGATAGAGCGCCTCTTCGACAGATGCAGGAAGTCGGTGAATCTCGTCGATGAACAGGACATCATGTTCTTGGAGGTTCGTCAGGATGGCGGCCAAATCGCCCGCATGGGTCAAAACGAGACCTGAGGTCGAGCGGAGCGCAGCTCCCATCTCACGAGCAATGATGTGGGCAATAGTGGTCTTCCCCAACCCGGGAGGGCCATAAAAGATCGTGTGATCGAGCGCTTCGTTCCGCTGCTTCGCCGCCTCAATACAGATCCGCAGAGATTCTTTCATCCGCTCCTGGCCAACGTACTCCTCCAATGTCTGCGGACGCAGCACTGTCTCGATATTTCGCTCTTCGTCCGTGATCTGCGTGCTGACAACTCGCTCGGCGGCCACCGTGAGGGATCCTCTCTCGCTCTAGCAGGATGCTGAAAAAGTCCGCCAGCGGCGTTCTCGCTTCGTTCAGATCCTCAACGGGGACCCGGCCGCCTCACTAACTCGGCGGCGCGCACAAACTTGGTGCTCCTTATTCGTCGCACCGTGCGCCCCAGAGGGTACGCCTCCGGTCTTCACTCACTGCGGCCTTGCTGGACGGCCTTTTTGAGCATCCTGCGGCTATTTTGTCATCGGCCCATTCTGTCAGACTCTAACGGTGTATTGTGGTATTGTGCATAAGCTGAGTTTTTCCGCAGCCTGCTATGTTTATTTCTTCTCGGGCGTTGGGAGGTACTTGGGTGGAGGCGGCAAGGCGCCCTGCCCGGGCGTTGCCGTGCTACCGCAGTCCGGCGGGCAGGTCTTACCGCCTTGGGTCGGATCCGGAAGGTTCATCTCCATCTTCTCCAGCTGACATTGCGTGACCAGCCCCCCATCCTTATTTCCACAGCGAGCCGGCACAGACGAGTTACCGATTTCACGATAGCCCTCAGGGCAGGACCCGCAGACGGACAGCAGATTAGCCCCCAGCGGGGCGCACTGAACGAGTGTGGGATCGCCGTCCTTGCAAATCTCTTTGGACTCGGTCACGCCCGTGGTCGCATAGCCTTCAGGACATTTACCGCAGGTTTTGCGAAGGCTTTTGGGCTCGCTCGACTCTTCGGCTTGCACGGGTATGGCCCCCAGCCCCAATAGGAGCACCACAAGTCCGATGGACAATTGCGTCCGGGCTATTCGTTGAATCAATTTCGTCATCATCCTTACCCCCTTGCAAGTTCCTTCAGGGATTCTCGAATCATGTCTTTGAGCACGATGGACTCAGCATTGGATTTCTTCACCTGTTTCAGCGCTTCCTTGGCATCTTGTGGACGATAACCCAAATTCACGAGCGCCGACAGCGCGTCGTCGAAAGTCGCATCTTCCCCTTGCCTGGGTGACTCACTTGCAGATGCGAGGCCAAGATACAATTTTTCG
>DASVEA010000368.1:0-2479 GCA_036380815.1 Nitrospiraceae bacterium | reverse complement strand
CCGGTGTACCGGGGTTTATCGAGGAAGAACATCTGCGCCGGCATGTTCAGGTGGTGACTGGCTACGCGCAGACGAGAGGCTTTGGAGAATTTGCTGGGCTGGGTTGGTCGGTTCTGGTGCGAATGGAGCGACAGGACATCCTGGCTCCTATTCATGCTTTCTTGTGGAAAGTCGGGATCGCGGGTGGGGTGGTCTGGATTCCCATGCTGGGGTTGTTGCTCTGGGCCACGGCACGATTGCGCGCAGAACATCGACAGGCACAACAGGAAAGTGCCTGGGCCAAAGCTGCTGAAGTCGCGTTGCTCCAAAGTCAGGAACGAAATCGGGCCATCGTCGATACCGCGCTTGACGGGGTGATCACCATCGATTCGACCGGGATTGTGACCGATTGGAATGCACAGGCCGCGGCGATCTTTGGATGGTCCCGCGAGGAAGCGCTGGGGCGGGCCCTTTCTGAGACCATCATTCCTGAGCGGGATCGTCAGGCGCACGAACATGGCATCCGTGAATTTCTTCGAACAGGGGCTGGTGCGATCTTGAACCGCAGGATTGAAATTGTCGCCCGACATAGGGATGGGCGGGAGTTTCCCGTTGAGCTTGCGGTGTCACCGGCAAAAATTGGGGATGCGTACATCTTCAGCGCCTTTATCAGGGATATCACCGACCGCCGCTGGGCTGAACGGCGTCTCGCATCTCAGTATGCGGTGACTCGAGTCCTCTCCGAGGCGACGACCCTGGAAGAGGCTGTTCCGAAAATCATCCAGGCAATCGGGGAGAGCTTGGAATGGGATCTGGGCGTGTTCTGGCGGGTGGATAAGGCGACAGGGGTGCTGCGCTGTCTTGATCAGTGGAAGGCGCCGTCCGTGCAGGCCGATCCGTTTACCCTGGACTCCTGGCAGCATACGTTTACACGCGGCGAGGGTTTGCCTGGACGTATTTGGGCCAGTGGTAAGTCGGCCTGGGTGACGGACGTCACGATGGATGCAAGTTTCTCTCGTGGAGCGCAGGCGCGACAAGTTGGGTTTCACGGGGCGTTTGGATTGCCTCTTCTGATAGGGAGTGAGATTGAAGGCGTCATCGAATTCTTCAGCCATTCGGTAAGGCAGCCCGATGACGAGTTGTTGAGGATGTTGGAAGACATCGGTCTCAAGATCGGCCAATTTGGGGAGCGGGCTCGAACGGAAGGGGTGTTACGGGAAACTGAGGCGCAATTGCGACAGGCGCAGAAGATGGAGGCGGTGGGGCGATTAGCGGGCGGCATGGCGCACGATTTCAATAATCTCCTCACGGTGATTCGAGGGTACAGCGAGCTGCTCCTGGGCCGCCTGGGGACCACCGATGACATGCGGAAGGACATGGAGGAGGTGAAGAAGGCGGCGGATCGGGCCTCCGGACTGACCCGTCAATTGCTGGCGTTCAGCCGCCGTCAGTTCATCGCGGCAAAAGTCCTCGATCTCAATGCCCTTGTTGCCAATATGGACGGCATGTTGCGGCGTCTTATCGGGGAAGACCTCGTCGAACTCAATGCCGAACTCGATGCGTCGACCGGCGCCATCAAGGCGGATCCCGGACAGATTGAGCAGGTGATCATGAACCTCGTAGTCAATGCGCGCGATGCGATGCCCAAGGGCGGGTGCCTGACGATCGAAACTACGAATGTGACGATTGGGAAAGATGCAAGCCTGGACGCCGTAGGGGTGGTGCCGGGATCGTATGTGATGCTGGCGGTTCGTGATAACGGCCATGGGATGGATGCGGAGACCCGGTCGCACCTGTTCGAGCCGTTCTTCACGACAAAGGAAAAAGGGAAAGGGACGGGATTGGGACTCTCGACCGTCTATGGCATCATCAAGCAGAGCGGTGGAAGCATCATCGTGGAGAGTGCTCCTGATCGAGGCACGACGTTCCGGATCTACTTCCCACGGGTTGAACAAGGGGTATCGGGTCCGACGGGGGTGGTCGAAGCGATTGATCCGGTCCGTGGCCGAGAAACGATCCTCTTGGTTGAGGACGAGCCGGCGGTCCGCGGTCTCGTGCATGAGACGTTGCGGCTCCATGGCTATACGGTGCTGGAGGCGCGCCATGGGATCGAAGCCCTCCTCACCAGCACAAAATACGTGGGGTCCATCCATCTCTTGTTGACGGATGTCGTCATGCCACAGATGAGCGGGCCTGAAGTCGCGGAGAAGATTCTGACCGTTCGACCAGGGATCAAAGTGCTCTACATGTCGGGGTATCCGGACCATCCGATGTTTGACCAAGACAGCGTGAGCCGCCAGACCGGGTTCCTGCCGAAGCCCTTCTCACCTCACGTGCTGGCGCAAAAGGTGCGCGAAGTTCTAGATGGCGTGAAAGTCGCCTAAGCAAGGGGGTGAGAGGGAGCGGCCAGGTGCCCTTCTTGCTCGCAGAACGCGCACGATAGGAATGTGCTCGTTCGATGCGCGCAGTAAAGGGCAACCTCGGCCGCACCCTTATAATA
>DASVEA010000367.1:0-4432 GCA_036380815.1 Nitrospiraceae bacterium | reverse complement strand
CAACCGTGTTCTGTTTGAGGCCATGGACCCGCCTGCCTTACCGAATGAGGACGTGGCCTTCTTGAAACATGCGCTGGAGAATCTGTCGCATTCCAGCGGCGCGACCCAATCCAGGACAACTTCACCATGACGACGTCGCGCAGCTTTACGTTGCTCTGCACCGGCGGCGTGTTCTGCTTTATCAGCTACAACATGGTCCGGATGCCGGTGCTGGCGCTGTTCGCAGAATCCCTGGGGGCCAGTCCTGAGCGCATCGGGCTCATCGTGTCGGTCTCCACCCTTACCGGGGTGTTCCTCAAGTTGCCGTCCGGCGCGCTGTCCGACATCTACGGTCGGCGGTTCCTCTTACGGATCGGCGTGGTGGCATTCGGGCTCCCGCCGTTTTTGTACCCCTGGGTGACAGATCTCGATGCACTGACCGCCTTACGCTTCTTCCATGGGCTGGCCACCGCCATCTTCGCGCCGAGTGCATTGGCGACCGTGGCCGATCTCTATCGAGAACGCCGAGGCGCCGCGCTAGGCACCTACACGGCTTCAACGCAATCCGGTGCGTTACTTGGGCCGTTTATCGGCGGCTATCTGATCTACGCCTCGGGATTTCCCGCTGCCTTCGTGACGGCCGGCATATTCGGCTGCATCGCCATTGCCATCTTCTATAGCCTGCACCTCACACCGCCTCCCCCGCGTGTTCAGGAGAAGGGGATGGTCCCGCTTATGACGGAGATGTGGAAAGGATTCAGGGTGGTAGCGAAAAATCGCAAGGTCCTCATTACCAGCTCGACCGACGCAGCCAAGATGATTGCGAACGGGGCCTTGATGGCTTTCCTCCCGCTCTATGGTGTCTCGGCGGGATTGAATCCGGGAGAAGTCGGGTTGCTGTTTACGGTCCAGGCCCTCACGTCGCTCGTCTCCAAGCCAATTATGGGCCGGGTGTCTGATAGCGTAGGGCGTCAGCCGCTCATTGTCATCGGCCTCGTAATCTGCGCGGCGACCTTCGTCTGCATCCCTCAGGTATCGATGGTGTGGCTGTTATTGCTGCTCTCGGCGGGCTTCGGATTTGGCGAAGCCGTCGTCTCCTCCTCGTCGTCCGCGCTGGTCGCGGACAGTTCAGAGTTCAAGACGCTCGGGGCGGGGATGGGTATGCAAGGGACGATCGGAGACATCGGCCATGCCAGCGGGCCGCTCCTGGCAGGGATTCTGATTGCGCACCTGAACTATGCCAATGCGTTCGCCATCATCGCAGGCCTGCAACTGGTCGCGGCGGTGGTGTTCTGGATGACGATGAGACGGACGTAGCCTTGCCCGCATTATTCATGAGCGTTTCTGCTGCAATCGCGGATTCGTTGCTGCGACGAGCCTTCGGCTGGCAGGCTCGCAACGCGACTGCGCAATTTCCCCACGAACCGTCATGAATAATGTGGGCTGGTCCTATATAATGGGCCAGTGATGAACACCATTGCCACAGAGAATATCGTCATTGGCGCGCTGGCCGGTATCGGCGTGATCGTGCTGCTTGTGATGTTTGTCTATGTGGTTCGGCTAATGTTCAAGAAAGAATCATAACTGACAGCTGATAGCTGTGGGCTGAAAGCTACTTTATGTTCACAGGCATCGTCGAAGAATTGGGCGCCATCATCTCGATCGACCAGACCCTCGCCGGAACGAGGATGACGATTCTGGCCTCAGCGGTGATGGACGACCTCAAAATCGGGGACAGCATCAGCGTCAACGGCACCTGTCTGACCGTGGTGAACAAGACCGAACACAATTTCTCCGTGGAGATCTCTCCCGAAACGCGGTCCGTGACCACTCTCGGGCAGTTTACTGCCGGCGCACCGCTGAATCTGGAACGGGCGATGAAGCTCAATGAACGGCTCGGGGGGCATCTCGTGGCTGGTCATGTGGACGGCATCGGCACGGTTCGCAGCCGCCAACAGGATGGGAACGCCATCTTGTTCACGATCGAGGCCCCGCCGGAGATTCTGCGCCACTGTATCGTGAAAGGGTCTGTCACCGTTGACGGCATCAGCCTGACGATCAACCAGGTGACAGATCGTGGTTTTTCCGTCTCGATTATTCCGCACACTGCGAAGGTCACCACCCTGGGCCTCAAGCAAGCCGGCGATCAGGTCAATCTCGAATCAGATTTGATCGGGAAATACGTCGAACGTCTGCTGCAGGAACGGGGACAGCTTCCCGCCAAACCCACCCCCGTCGTTGACAAAGACTTTCTAAAAAAACGCGGGCTCCTTTAACTATAGCTGTCAGCACTCAGCTTTCAGCGATCAGCTTCGACGGCTGGAAACGATTATTGATGGTAGTGTAAGGTTCTATGCCTAAACGTCTTACCGTGGATCGGCTGCTTTCGAAGCTTGGCATTGCCTCCCGTGGAACGAGCCAGGAATGGATCCGTGCAGGACGAGTCCGCATCAATGGTCGAGTCATAAGCGATCCGGCCACATGGCTCTTGTGGCCGAAAGATTCTGCCTCGATCGATGACCTACCGATTCAAGATTCGGTCAAACGATTTTTCCTCTTTCATAAACCCAAAGGGGTCATCACGACGCACAGCGACGAAAAGGGCCGTAAGACGATCTTCGATGTGCTGCCGGCGGATCTGGGATACATGCACGCCGTCGGGCGACTCGATCAGGCGACCAGTGGGCTCCTCCTGCTCACCAACGATTCGGCACTGTCGAGCTATCTCACCGATCCTACCCACAAGGTAATGAGGATCTATCTGGTCACCGTGCGAGGAGAATTCACTGAGGCACAAGCCACAGAGGCCGTAGTCGGAGTGGTCGATGGTGGCGAGCGCCTCCAGTGCCACCGCGTGAAGATTCAGAAGAGCTCCGGACGCGAATCGCATCTGGAAGTGGTCCTGATCCAGGGGAAAAACCGTGAAATCCGAAGACTGTTTAAGGCATTGAGGCATGAAGTGACCAGGCTCAGGCGCATTCAATACGGTCCCTTCAAACTGGAAGATCTCCCGTCCGGTGCATGGCGCGAGATCCCAATCGAAGACGCGAGGAAATCACTCCGACTGTAACCAGCCCTGTAACAGGGCGAACACTCCTGCAGGATAGTCGCGCGAGACAGGCGGAAAAGGCGAGGGTTCGAGGTCCGAAGTTCGAGGTTTTCAGAACTTCGAACCCCGAACTTCGAACGTCTGATCGCGCCTTTCTCGCACGTCTCGCGCTTCACGCGTCACGGTCCCTGGCCGCTCCCGTACGAGCCTGAGGTGCAGGGTCAAGCAATGACCCCAGGGCTTCCCTACTGCCACTAAGTTGTCTCACCTCGCCACTAGTTCCCGTTGCGCGTCTGCATTCCATCCACATATGGATCGCGTCCCTCCCTACGGGCGTATCTGTATGCCCCGCTTCTGTAGACTAGGACATGTCTGAGCCTATTGCTACAGTGTGCGAGGAGCGCGAGGCGGGCAGTAGCCATCAACCACAAACACACTAGGAGGGTCTAATCATGACAAGCGAGATGACCCTGTTACGTGCGCAAGAGCACATGTCCGAGCACGGCTATTCCTGCTTCCGACATACGATCTCTGGTTTGTTGCCGCGCTGATTGTCGCCGTCGTGCCCTGGGAAGTGGGGGAGAAAAGTGGGAGCAACAGATCATGACCATTAATCTCTACAAGTCTCGGGAGAGTGATTGTTACATGGCCCAGTTTATCGGGGGTCAGGAGATCGTAGACATGTTCGGGACGGATACAATACCGACAGGGTTCACAGGCCAGAGCAAGCCGGAAGTCATGATCGCGACGATGCAGCGGCTTAATCCAGGGTCTATCGTCGTCGTCACGCAAGGCACGATGCAGCACATAGCGACATGCGGAAGCAGTGGGCATGGTGAGTAGGATAGAGTCGTAGCAGCCTGAGCAATCAATCACAGCAACCGCGTCAGAACGAGCCAGTCAGCCGAGCGCCTCATTTGTTAAAGTTGAAGTCGCGCTCGTATTTCTCGGAGAAGTCGGGTTCGGCGAGTTCAGGTATGACTGAGAAGAACAGCGACAGAAGAAGGAGGAAGACAACCCACATGTCAATCCTCCAGAGATCAAAACAGCCAACGCCTTCAGCCTACTCGTTGCCTGAAGAACAGCGCAACCACTGTCAGACGTTTCCCCAAAAGTAGAATGTCCCTGTTTTGTCCCGCCTGCAGGATAGTCGCGCGAGACAGGCGGAAAAAGCGAGGGTTCGAGGTCCGAAGTTCGAGGTTTTCAGAATTTCGAACCCCGAACTTCGAACTTCGGCTCATGCAGGACGTGATTCTCTCGCCATCTTGCGCGTCGCGCCTTTCCCGCCTGTCTCGCGCTTCACGCGTCACGGTCCCTGGCCGCTCTCGTACGAGCGTGAAGGGCAAGGTCACGCAATGGCCCCAGTGCGTCTCTGTAGATTGACCTAGAGGCGTCCCTTTTCAA
>DASVEA010000366.1:0-9344 GCA_036380815.1 Nitrospiraceae bacterium | reverse complement strand
GGCCACAGCCTTCCGATCAATCCGGCGCTTGCGAAATTCGTTATACAGTGCCTTGAGGAACATGTAGCCGATGCCTCCCTGCAAGTCGGCACCGGCATAATCCATAGGCACCGGAGACACTTCATGAAGCGACAGTTCCGACCGTCGCAGGACGAAGCCCATCTGTGGGCCGTTTCCGTGCGTCACCACCACATTCCAACCGGCTTCGATCATGTCGGCGATATAGTGCGCGGTGATCGCCGCTTCCTCACTCTGGTCGGGTATGGATTCATGCTGTTTGTCTCGAATCAACGAGTTTCCCCCCACAGCGACAACGGCAAGTTTGTTGGCGGCTGTCATCGGGAACATCCTCCGCGTTCACTGACTGCTGCGCATGGCGCTTGCCAGCGCAGACACCGCCTGAGTGAAACAGGCCAGGGGCGCGCGTGTAATACCGGCTCCGATCTGTCCGACTCCGGCCTCACGGTGGGCAATCCCCGTATTGATAATCGGTTGAATGCCGGTGTCGACGACCTTGCGGACGTCAATGCCCGCCGGCGAGCCGGCAAAGTTCATCGCCGGCAACGTGAACGCACCATTCCGGCCCAGTGTGATATGGGTCATCGCTGTCGTATTGTCGATCGCATCCTGCGGCGTGCCGCCGACGAACTTGACGATCGCCGGGGAGGCGGCCATCGCGAAGCCGCCCACACCCGCTGTCTCGGTAATTGCACTGTCCCCCAGATCGGGCGCCGCGTCCGCCGTGGTGTAGCCGGGGAAGAAGAGTCCGTCGACCACCGGCGCCCGTGTGGTAAACCACTGATCCCCCGTGCCGCTGACACGGATACCGAACTCGACGCCATTGCGGGCCATGGCCGTGACCATACTGCTCCCTGGAACGCCTTGGGCGGCATCAAGCATGGCCTTACAGGCGGCCATGGAGAGATTGAGAAAGAAGTGATCGTTGCCGGCGATGAAGTCGACGGCGGCGGCGATATCGGCCGAGGGCGTATCCGTCTTCAGCAAAGACGAAATCAACCGTTTCAAAAACAGGGACGATGCCGCGACGTTGCGGTTGTGCACCTCGTCGCCCATGTGCAGCGCCTGCGCCATCAACGTTTTGAGATCCAGTTCGCCGAGAATCTCCACTCCCGCCCGCAACGTCGGTCCGAGCACATTTCCTATCCATTTAAGGCGGTCAATCACATCGGGACTGTTGGCACCGAACCGGAGCACTCGGCCGATTCCCTCGTTGAAGTTACTGAAGGCCTGATTGCCATAGGTGGCATCGACAACCATCCACACAGGCATGGACGGGCTGATGACACCAGCCATCGGGCCGACTGCGGCATGATGGTGACAGGGTTCGAGGACAACCTCACCACCTGAAACCAGGGCCCACGCGCCAGCGGTACTCTTCGCCCATCCCTCATAGAGGATGGCGCCGATGATGGCGCCCTGCATGGGACCGCACATGTCTTCCCAGGCGATGGGAGGACCTCCGTGCAGGATCATGCGCTCCGCCATATTGGGAAGGACCTTGCCGGCAATTCCGATACCCCGAAGGACCGGCTGGGCTGAGAGGTACGCATCAAAAGCCTGTCGGTTGGCCGCTTCAACGGCCGGCAGGTTCACGAGTTGAGCTAATTCACGACACACGGTCTGATGCCCCTGCGCAGGCGGGGCCCAGTCTATCTGTAATACTGTCCCGCCGGCTCTGGCGACCGATTCGGCAAACGACGACAGGCCGACGTTCAATATTTGTAGCCTCTCCTGAAACAAGGCCTGCATCACAGCATTCCCCCAACCGTGGTCGGCCTTAACGCAACGGCGGCAGCCAAGCGGACTGCCTGGGCATTGCTTTCGGCCAGGATCACCCCTGCGTCTCGCAGGGCGGCTTCCTGTTTAGACAGATCCTGCGGGTCCAATGATGTGCCGCAAACAAACCCGACAACGATCAGATGCCTGCCCGCCTTGTCCGCCAAATCTTTGGCCTTTTGAATTACCGGCGCCATTTCGCTCGCAGGGTCCGGATGAGAGCCATATCCGAGCACCACATCCAACAAAATCACAGCCACGTCAGAATCCCCGGCCTCTTTAAGAATGCGTTCATTACGCAGTCGGTGATCGATCATGGGATGGGGACGCCCTCGGGTGAAGAGATCGTCGCCCAGATCAATGACCGTATGCCCCTTGCTGGTCCAGACGTCGTCCAGGCGGTCTCCTGTATCCACAGGAGTATTTGAATAGACCTGCCCCAAGGATTTCTTCAGCAGAAGCGCGGCTTCGTAACAAAACGTCCCCCCACTGTAAAGACCGCGAAGGTATTGCTGCCCTGGGGCCAGCTTGGGGGGCACCGTAATAGGCGGACGCTCCGACCTGCCCTCTTCAGGCTGCCGGCCGTCGGCAAGTGCCACCGCTGCCGCCGCTGCATCCTCAAGAGTCCGTGCCGCGAATACATTCGGACGCCTTATACTTTCCGGGTCCGCCCCGAGGAAATTCACCACCACCGGCTTTCCGGCACCACCCGCAACATCCAGCACGCGTTCGGCAACCTCCGGCGACGGAGGCTTGGAAATCAGAACAATGACCGAGGTGGATTGATCGGCGGCCAATGCCTTCAGCCCCTGGAGCATGGAAATACCTCCCACGTCCTTGTGCAAGTCATGACCTCCGGTTCCGATCGCCTGCGAAATGCCCTTGCCCCATCGATCGATAAGGCAGGTGACCTGCTGAAGACCGGTGCCCGACGCAGCCACGACACCGATCTCTCCGCGCCTCACGACGTTGGCGAAGGCGAGCGGGATACCATTGATGATGGCGGTCCCGCAATCCGGCCCCATGACAATGAGATCGTGGTCCTGAGCGAAGCGTTTCAGCGCAATCTCATCTTTCAGTTCGACATTGTCGCTGAACAGCATCACGTTGAGGCCAAGGCGCAAGGCCTTGAACGCCTCGGCAGCGGCATATTCACCTGGCGTGGAGATCAATGCCAAAGTGGCGCCAACCATGTTTCCGAGCCCCATTTCTATACTGCGGGGGACCATGGCAGATGACTTCCCGTTTCCGGACATTGGAGGCGGGTTTTGGTTCAAGGCCGACTCGGCTGCAGCCATGGCAGCAGTAAGGGCGTCGTCGTCTCCCTGAAGCGCGATGAGCAGGTCGTTGGCACCGGCCTCAATAGTCTCCCCGAGCAAGCCGGCTTCTTTGAGTAAACCAATGTTGTTTGCAGAGGCCATGATCGCCGAGGCTTGTTCCACGCCGGGCAACTTGGCGAACGTGGAGGAGAGTTGCATCAGCGAGACCGAATCGCGATAAAAATTGCGGAGTATTTTGGTCGCCCTGGCCATGATCACGGCCTCCCCATTGACGTCTTCGCTTTGGCGGTTCGTGGCGTTGAACGTCAGGCGGTGGGAACTTCCTCGTCGTTAGCTTTTCTGGCGATCGTCAATTCCTGCAGCATTGCGTCTCGTATGGGATGACAGCACGAACTGCTCCCAAGAGAGATTCTTAGCTTGCGAATTAAGATGTCGCGCCGTCTATTTTTCGAACACGAACTTGAACACCGAATTGTATACCAAGTCAAGAACAAAGTGCGGGCAGAGTCATTTGTTACTCTCCATCGCCAGAATGCCCGCTCGGAAGAGCGGGGCATGAATGTCGAGGCGAGTCCTCCGAAGCTTTAGCGAAGGAGGGCTAAGGGCTACGGAGAGTTCCGGATTCTTGTTAGAGAAACCCCGCGTGGGAGCTCGGGGAGCTTCGCTGAGATACGTTATTGAAGGCTCCGCCCAGGCGATACAGCCAAGCAACAGCCCCAGCACGCCATCGGCTCCTGAGGTGTTGCCCACCTGCAGGGCGGTCCGTGTCGCTTCTCGGACGCTGTCCATGCTTTTCTCTTGCCCAAAGCATTGCGCCAGAGTCGCAATAGGCTCGGAGACATTGCCGTTGACCGCGGATGTAATGTAGGTGCAGCTGATCGCGTTGGTGCCTGCTGCGGCCTGAGACAGCCAGGCACCCACGGATGACATGAACCTCAACCGGGATGAATTACTGCCCGCCGTGCTCCACAATCCAGCCAGATACCCCACGATGAAATCATCGCCCGAAGGCGTCAAGCCTGGCCCCAGCCCGATCAACGGTGTGAAGGCGGTGATGGCGGCGTCAACCTGAAGGTTGCGTGTCGCATCCATCAGGGCCGGCACGGTTTGGACGACCCTTTCGACATGTGACTTTATCCCGAGCGATGTCACGGGTTTTTCTCTCGGCGCAGGACTGGCTGCGATCATTGCGGAGATTCCGCTCCCGCGCCGATGTTTCCCCAGTTCCAGCCAGGCGACCGCCCACGCTTGAGCCGTGTCGTGCTGACGTAGATCGACTTGTAATCCCTTGAGATCGATATGCCAGAGGTTTGCGGTTCTCAGATCAACGGACAGCTCGGACCCGCTGATTCGGAGAATCCCTCCGCGGCAAGCGAACGGTTGTCCCACCCGGACCTGATTCAGAAAAGTGAACTTAGGGGGAGTCCCCAAGCGGATCCCTTGGGAGAGGTTGCCTTTCTCTGATGAAACAAGAGTGAGTAATGCGCCATGTTCAAGACTGACATTGCAAGCGTGGTGGAAAACACTGTGAATAACCCCGCTGAAGCACATGGTCGGCGCCTCAACGCCGGCCGACAGAGCATTGAGGCGCATTGGGCACACTCCCATTGCCTGGCGTCATTACGCCATGGTTGCCATGAAATTGATTAGGTAATGGCGGGCATTGAGGAGGCATGCAGCCGAGAGGTTCCCCAGGCCGCATGGATGATGGCGGAGAGTGGAATTTTCTAGAACGAGTAGGCTCTGGCCAGTGCATCTTTGATCGCTGCATGTACGTTGTTCCGGCCCTCTTCGATATTCCGTTGCATCGCCTTGCGTGCACCCGATATATCCTTGGCTGCAATGCGTTTAAGGATTTCCAGGTGTTGGTGGCATGTGCTTTCGACCCGGTGTGCCTTGCCGAAATCTATCATCCGAAAAAGCAGCAACCGCTCGTTGATGGCGCGAAGTTGCCGCAACAGAGACTTGTTTCCTACTGCATGGGCGAGGGTTTCGTGAAACAGTGTGTCCAGCCGGGCGAGTTCCTCATCCTTCTTAGAAGATCCGTTCAGCAGACTAGTCCATGTTCGCTTGAGCGCTTCTATATCTTCATCCTTTTTCGAGGTGCCCCGCTTCGCCAGGCATTCGACGACAAACAGCTCCAACGCCAAGCGAACCTCATAGAGCTCCTCAATCTCGCGAAGGTTGTACTGCTTAACCGCGTAGCCCCGATTAGGCATCTTTTTGACGAACCCATCCGTCGCCAGTGTCCGGAGGGCCTCCCGCACAGGACTGCGGCTGACGCTGAATTTCTGGCAGAGTTCTGCTTCGGTAAGCCGGTGTTCTGGCGGATATTGCCAATGAATGATCCGCTCTTTCAGTGTCGCAACGATCGACGCACTGAGATTTGAGAATTGTTTTCCGCCTATCCGATCAGCCTTATCAACCATGCAGTTCACCTGAATGAGGCGAATACCTCTTTTGTGTCAGACTCCTCGCGACCGATGTTCATGGATAATCCAACCCTCTGGCTGCTAGGGTCGTTTCATGGGCAGGTTGGCAAGACCCGTAACATGACTCAATCTTGAGACGAGCTAAGATTGTATACAATCCAGAGTACCATGTCTAACGCTTCGTTACGTCGGGCGGTTTTAGCCATGATCCGCTCTACCAACGCATTCCAGACAAACACCTGAGGGTCTAGCAGGATGTTTAAAATCCGCCAGCTTCGTCCTCGTTTCGCGCCCAGGAACCGTGAAACGTCCTTAACTTGGCTGCGGATGCACAAGTGGAGGGGAGGCGTGAGACACCGTTTCCGTGAGGGAATTTCGTTCGCATCTGCGATAAAACCCGTGCAACATCGGACGCGCGAGGGTGGGGACGTGGGATCGAAGAGCGTAGGGAGGATAGCCTATAGCTCGGAGCAAAATGCAGCTTTGGAAACAAGAGCGGGATCGTCCGTTGCCATCGGCGAACGTCTCAGGAAATTCTGAATGCCAAGGAAGCTAAAGAGAAGACTTCCGACCTTTGTGTGCCCCTTGTACTCATCGGGCAGCGCGGGCAGCAAGCTCCTCTGGGATTGGGTAGCGCCTCGGCCCAAAAATCGCCGTACCCACACGCACCATGGTCGCGCCTTCTGCAATGGCAATATCCATATCTTCAGACATCCCCATGGAGAGAGTGTCGAGTTCGTATCCATCGCGCTTGAGCCGATCAAACAGTTCCCGCAATATATGGAACTGGCTGCGCTGCAAGGCCGTGGCAGTAGTGAGCTCGGGGACAGCCATCAATCCACGCAATTTCAGGCGGGGCAGGCGAACGACATGAGCGGCCAGATTACTCAGCTCTTCAGGCGCCACACCACTTTTACTATCTTCCCCGCTCACATTTACCTGTAAGCAGATTTGTAACGGTGGCAGTGATTCGGAACGGTCTTTCGCCAAGCGATCGGCAATTTTCACTCTGTCCACACTGTGAACCCAGGAAAAATTCTCAGCTATGCGTTTTGTCTTATTGCTTTGTATCGGACCGATGAAGTGCCATTCAATCGGCAAATCGGCAAGGGCCGGCATTTTGGCCAGCGCTTCCTGCAGATAATTCTCGCCAAAAATAGTTTGTCCGGCGAGCCAGGCTTCCCTCACTCGCTCGGCAGGGTGAGTTTTACTCGCTACCAACAGTGTGATCTCGTCCGGTTGTCGGTCTACCGATTGCGCAACTCTGGCAATGCGGGCTTTGACGGCTTCCAAGGTTGAGACGATTGTTGTGATCGGCTCCATTAGCGGTACACATGCTCGCGCGTCATGGGAATGGCGTTGTTCAAACCGTTCGTAAACAGGACGTGATAGAGCCGCATGTCCCCATAGCGAAAGTTGGCAGCACAACCATTGAGAAACATCCGCCACATGCGAACGAAGGAGGCATCGTACATTGCCTCGACCTTTTTGACGTGGACCTCGAATCGTGCGCTCCACTCCTCAACCGTTCGTGCGTAGTGCAGGCGAAGGTTTTCGATGTCCGTCGGAATGAGTTTGGCCTCGCACATGGTCCGTACGATTTCGTCGAGGGTGGGAATATATCCACCGGGGAAGATGTATTTCAACGTCCAGGGATCGCCCGGTATTGGCCGCTCTTGTCCGATGGTGTGGAGCAGTCCGATGCCGTTGCGCTTCAAAAGCGACTGCGCCTTCTCCATAAACGTCGGGATGAATTGTTTCCCTACATGTTCAAACATGCCGATGGAAACGAATTTGTCGAACTCGCCCTGAATGTTCCGATAATCCTCGAAGACGATCGAAATCTTTTCCGACAGCCCCTCACGCTTCACGAGCTCACCAGCATACTCAACTTGCTCTTTCGAAAGTGAGCAGCCGACACCGCGCACGCCGTAGTGTTTTGCTGCGTAGATCAGCATCCCGCCCCAGCCGCAGCCGATGTCGACTAGTGTTTCACCGGCCTTCAATTGAAGTTTCCGACAAATGTGTTCGTATTTCTGCTGCTGGGCCTGCTCAAGCGTGTCATTTTCATGACGGAAGTAGGCACAGGAGTATGCCATGCTCTCGTCAAGCCACAGTTTGTAGAAGTCATTCCCGCGATCGTAATGATGGGCAACGTGTTTTTGCGAACGCGAAATTGTATTGAGCGATGTTTGGCGCAGATGCCGGAATGCGAGTTTCGCTTTCAACCCGAGGGGCAGATTGAGAAACGCGGCGTCTGTCCCGAAACGAAGAAGTTGTCTGAAATCCCCCTCCACCTGAATATTCCCTGCCATATACTCTTCGCCGAAGCCCAACGAACCGCTTTCGAGTACATGCTCTGCCGCGCGCTTCGTCGCAAATGTGAGGACGAACTGTGTCTTATCAGCGCCGAACGATCTTTTCACTCCATCCCAGAACTGCACCTGAAAAGAAACATCTCGCACATGATCGCTCAGTTGTTCGAAGAGTTGCTCAAATGTTTTTCGCATGGCCGCCCTCTTCCCCCTCCAAAAGCTCCAACAGGCGCTTGTGATTAGCTCTTTCCCCGGTTCTTGTCAAGATGCTCATGCGGAAGGGGAGGCCGACGAAGAGGCGAGATGCCTTGTTGACACACGGCTCCCGGCCACCTCATGCTGACCCGCTAAGGTTGTTCTGAGTAAGCGGTCCTAATAGCATTGGTCATATCAATCGCGCGAGGGTTGTTTTTTATCAAACAAATGGCTGACAATACAGGGTGCTCATCAGTCAGCAATAAACCGGTCAACTGACTCAATAACAACATATCGAGGGGGAACATGAAATTACAAAATATTTTGTGGGTAGCGATTCTATTGATTATCCCTGCCAACGTTTGGGCTTACGGTGACAGCGGTACTGATACAGGAATTTGTAAAAAACTGAATTTTTCTGACTTCATGCCAGTTAATGGTGCGGAAGTGGCCCCACAATCGGCTTTTTCATTTTTTGCGTCCGGTGCAGCCTTTCCGAATAGTATTAAGGTTACGATAAAAGGTCAGTCCGTACCGGTCACAGTGACGCCAAAAAAAGACGGATTTCAGGTAACCGGCAAGCTTCCTGACGCTCTAAAAGGAGCCTTCGCAAAAATTAATATTGAAGCTAGAGGCGCAAATCAATGCGAAGGCAGTGCCGGGTGGCTGGTGAAAGTGACTGAATAATTCCAGTATCCGGGTTTCTGACGATTCGATTCTGCCAGAATGAGATCGCCATAAGGGGTCGAGCGTTTTTTCTCGTACCATGTGAGGGGGTCAGCTCAACCTGACCCCCTTTCTATTTCCGGAAGGCCTTCAGGAATATTCCCCGAACGAGATCGTTGGCGGCATCTTCCTGGCCGAAGAGCAACCCAATACATCCGGTCCATGTCCTCTTGGGAGATGCGGTCGAACGCAACTAGGGCCGGTCCAGACCGTTATGGTCTGGACCGGCCCTAGCCATAGTTTCGTACTTTGTTTAGAACGAGAGGGTCATGGCATTACCGGAGTTGGCGGTGCCGTTACAGGCAGCACCTGTGCAGTGATCATTCTATTTCGGAAAGGATTTCGGCGCGGTCACGTGCTGCCACCCTTCGCCATTCAGCGTGTGAAGAAATGCCACCAGATCGTGTTTCTCTTGATCCGTCAGCTCGAGCGGAAGGATCAACGGATCCTGGTGAGGATTCTTCACGCCTCCCTGATTGTAAAAGGTCACAACTTCTTCCAGCGTTTTGAAGCGCCCGTCGTGCATATACGGTGCGCTTCGGGCGATCTCCCGCAAGGTGGGGGTTTTAAAGGCGTTGATCTCCTCCGGACTCTTGGTC
>DASVEA010000365.1:0-4436 GCA_036380815.1 Nitrospiraceae bacterium | reverse complement strand
GACCAGATGCTGTTTGTCGTAGCGCCCCAACAACTGGCCGTCGGGGGAGAGGAGGTACGCACTGTTCAACAGATATGGCCGCCGATCCGGATAAAAACGCAGGGCGGGGCTTCCAAACAAGATCGGTGCCTGAGCGCGATTTGCCAACGCAATGAGCTGAAGCTGATAGACCGGCTCACGCTCAAAGACGAATGGTGTTGCCGCCTCAGGCCAGATCACCAGATCTGTGGCACGGCCGAGCTGTTCCGTCAGCCGGTCAAAGCGTGCGAGAGTCTCCTCTCGATAGGCGTTATCCCACTTCACCGCCTGATCGATGTTCGGCTGCACAACTCCCACGCTGATGGAAGATCGAGGAATATCAGAAGTAGGTGCTCCAGATAACGTCGCAAGACCATATTCCCACGAGAGCGTCACCAGCAATGCCGCCATCGCCACGAGTTCCCAGGGGAGTTTTGCCGGACGAAATCTCCGGAGCAGAGGCATCAGCCAGGACAGGAATTCAGCCAGTGCGACATTCACCAGCACAATGAGGAACGAGACCCCGTACACCCCCATGTGATCCGCAATCTGAATCACCTCAATCTGGCGATATTGAGAGTAGCCGAGGAGGCCCCAGGGCAATCCGCTCAGAGCATATGTCCGGATCAGTTCGAGGGTTACCCATAAACAGGGAACCGCGAAGAGACCGTAGCGAGGAATCAGCGTTCGAAACCAGACGGCCCCGGCAGAATAGAGACCGACATAGAGGCCAAGGTAGATTGTGAGCAGCAACATGATGCCGTAGCTGATTACCAGCGGGACCTTGCCGTAAGTGTTCATGGTGGTGACCACCCAGGCCATCATGCCGGTAAAGGCAATCGTGCCAGATAGCCAGCCGATCCAAAACGCCTCCGCCTTACTCTTGCCGTCCAACGCCCAATGCAACGGCACGAGGGCTATCCAGGCCAATAGCCCAAGATCAGATTTCGGAAAACTCAGCGGGAGGAACAGCCCACTCGCGCCGGCAAGGACGAGTGAACGCGCGAGGGAATGGGTCATGAACCGCACCTTAGCGAAAGCCGGAGAGGGATGCAACTTCCGGTTCGGAGAGGATCTCTTACTTGCGCGCCATAGACGAGGCGGAATATTTTGGGTTGACGGACACCCGTTGAGCACCTATAAGAGTAGGAGTGACAATCTGGTATCTGTACCTGCGTGCAGAAATGTAGCAGCCCAAGGTGATAAAGTCAGACTATCCTGACCCTGACGAAGCAGCGGGACCAATGATTACGCAAATAGGAGGCAATACTATGGATCGAAGAGTCATCACACTGTGTCTGAGTCTGAGCCTCATGCTTCTGATTGCAGGCTGCTCTGGTAAGAAGGTTGTCTCTTCCTCCGGGGATGTAGCCTCACAGGCAGGTAAGACCAAGAGCGAGGAGATTCAGCCGGACGCGATTAAGACGGTACCACTGGAGCGCTCGTTTGACCAGCCATCTGGCAACGCACCATCCAACCTCTCGCTCGCGCCGAGCACAGCCTCCGGCAGCGATACATTAGGCGACGTGTTCTTCGATTACGACCGGTTTCAAATCCGCAAGGATGCCATGCCGGTATTGGACAGCAATGCCCGTTGGCTTCGTGCCAATGGGAGCAAGACCGTGCTGATCGAAGGCCATTGCGATGAGCGCGGCACCATAGCCTACAATCTCGTCCTAGGCGAGAAACGGGCGCGTGCAGCCAAGAAGTATTTCCAGGACTCGGGCGTCCAGGCGTCGCAGCTCCAGATCACGAGCTACGGTGAAACACGACCCTTCTGCAAGCAACAAAACGAAGACTGTTATCAACAAAATCGTCGCGCGCATTTCGTGATGAAATAAATTAGTAGGAGTCTCAACCGGAGACCTAACCATACGTGCAGACCATCGCGTCACGAAGGAGGGATATGTGAGGCACTATCAATTTGTCGGGATCGGACTCCTGGGAGTCATCTTGGCGTCCGGCTGTGCAGGCAAGGGCGAGCGCATCGATCTGAAGGTCCCCATAGTCAGCCAGGCCGATGAGAAGGTTGTCGCGATGAGTTCCGCGACCGTCGCAATTCAGCCCTTTGAAGACGATCGCACCGATCGATCGCATCTCGGCACCAGATATCACCTATGGGGCGGGGAGAGTCATTTCAGCCTCCAAAGCGGCACCCTCGGCTACGCCACAGCACAGGCCTTCGCTGACTATCTCAAAGGGAAAGGCTGGAATACGACCGTTGCCAATGGAGCAGTCGAGGCGGACATGACAATCACCGGCAAACTTGTCGATGTCGGCGTGGATGTCAAGAACGGTATCGGACAGACCAGCCTCAACGCCAAAAATCGGATGGTGGTCCAAATAATGAATCACGCTGACGGCAGTCAAGTCCGCGAGACCCTTACCAGTACCGGGACTAACCAGGTCTTCTGGTTCGACCCGGAGGACGCCCAGGAGTTGCTCAACGAACTGTACAACAAGAATTTCGAGAAGTTTGTGGCGCATACCAAACTCGATGGCAAGATCCTCAAGCTCCGGTAACAGAGTTCTCTATCCCCAGCAGGCTGCGAAAAAACAGTATGGGCGCTCCAGCACGTCACTGATCCGCACGTCATGGACAACATAAGACCGTCGGCAGGATGCTCAAAAAGGCCGTCCAGCAAGGCCGCAGCGAGCGAACAGGCGAGGCATACGCTTCGGTACGATGAGCCTCTGGATGAAGCGAGAACCCCGCCTGGGAAAATGCGCGTCCCTGGGTAAAGAGGCTGTCTTGGCAGACTCCTGGCGGGTGGGTGAGAAAAGCGACTTTTTCAGCATCCTGCTAGAAGGCATCGCTCCGGAATCGTCGCGGAACAGGAACCTTGGGAGCAACATGGAACGACGACAACACCGGCGGGTGCTGGCACAGGTTCAGGGATTCCTGTTGGGAAACTCGCAGGAGATCGAAGCGGTCACCCTCGACCTCTCAGTCGGTGGCGCCAAGTTCGAGTGTGACCTCGAAGTCTACCCGGGCAAGGTGATCCACGTGCGACTGGTCATTCCCGGAGCGGAGGAACCGCTCTCAATCGAAGACGCGCGCGTGCAGTGGGTTGAAGAGGATACATTCGGGGTCTCGTTTCAGAACGTCCGACCAACCGAACTCGATGAACTTGAGCAGCTTATCGACGAATACGAAGAGGCAGAAGGCAGCGGTCATGCCTAACTGGATGGACATGCGGGACATGCGAGACCGGCGGGAAAGGCGAGACACTCGGAGTTGGAGTTTGCCCGTCGTGAGTCTGATATGCCGGCGGATTTTTTCAGCATCCTTCTAGTGCGCCAAAGCTTGACTGGGAAGCCTAAAGTCCCACCAAGTTCTCCGCCGTACCTATCTGTCCTCGGTAGGTGCGCGCTCCTCCCACCCTAACAGAGCGCTGAAAAAGCCCGCCAGCGGAAGAAGACTGTTATTTGGTTTATCTGGTTTGTCTCGTTTGTTTGGTTGAACCAGACAGACTATATCAACCAGATCAACCATTCCCGGTCCCGCCAGACTTATGCGGCTATCCTGCGGCGGGGGGAAGTAATATCTATCACGGAGACTAAAAGAAAGGACTGGCGGGTCTAGGCCAGCCAGTCCTTCTTTTTTATTGTATCCTGTCGTCAGTGTTTATTTCTCGGGTAACAGCAGATAGAGCCCAACCACAATAATCGGCGCCGCCACATACATCGCCTTCTTGCCGAAGCTATCGTAGACGCCATAGATCAAGATCGCGGCCATGAAGGTGAAGTAGAGCTGTCCAATTCCCCGATACCCCGCACTATGTTCTTCTGCCGCCAGGGCGAACGTGGGTGATCCCAGGGTCAGCATGGCCGAAAGGGCTGCCAGTCGTTTCATTTCCGTCTCCTTCTCGATGATGTTGTTAAGTCCCACGACGTCATGTCAATGGTGGCTACCGATGCATATACAACAACGTCCTCATGGCGAAGGACACCAGGAGGACGCAGTTCTGTTCCTCGATAATTCTGTGTGGTCGGATTGGCAAAGGCGCCATGAGGTCACCGTACACATCGCTGCTTCAAGGATTGGATGACCCATTCTGCACTTTTCACCGCTGGAAATCAAACTGCCGCCGTGATGGAATTATGTCCTAGGATCGATAGCTTGCGTTGATGCGGACATAGTCAATCGACAGATCAGTTGTCCACATATGGGCCCGGTGACGACCTTGCCCGAGCCCCACAACGATCGCAAATTCTTTCTGGCGAAAGACCTTCGCGATTCGGCGTTCAGCAGCGAGTCCGATTCCAATTCCTCGCCGTACCATCGGGACCCCGCCAAACCACACGTTCAGCTTCGAGGGGGTAATCGGGACCCCAGCTCGCCCGATCGCCGCCATCACACGGCCCCAATTGGCATCCTCGCCGAACAGGGCGGTCTTAACCAAATTCGAGGTCGC
>DASVEA010000364.1:0-5031 GCA_036380815.1 Nitrospiraceae bacterium | reverse complement strand
CATTCAGACTCTCCGATCGACACGACCTTCGCCAGACCCACGTCGTCCTAATCGGTGTCTTCTTAGCCAGAATTTTGAACTTATGATCGTGCCTTTTTCGTATGTCTCGCGCTCCACATTGAGCAGTTCTAAACCCAGAACCCTGTTCCCATTCGAGGGTGTCTACGGAATCGGGGGTAGCTCACATTCTTTCTCGTCCGTCATACTCGCAGCGTTAGAATCTCCTTGAGCGTCTGTTCGATGTCCTCCGATGAGGTGAGGAGGCTCGGCGCTATCCGCGCATACTGCGTCGCGTAGGGCGTCACACTGCCGATGATCTTTTTTTGCCGAAGCCGCTCAATCACTTGGCGTGGCGCCATCCCTGCCACTTCAAAGCAGACGATGCCGGATGAGAGGTCCTGCGACATCGGCGTGTGCAACGTGACATGCGGTATCTTGGCCAATCCCTGCTTCATCTGCTGATTCAGATCATAGATGCGTTGGGTCACGCGAGCCTTGCCGATGGCCTGATGGAATAGAAAGGCTTCATCGAGAGCCCACCGGTGCTCGAAGGAATGAAATCCGCCTGGTGTCAGGTAGACGGATTTCGGTAAGTCCTTCGGTGGGCTGAGCTTCATCCAGATATCGAAGGCTTGGGAATTGAAAGTGGGAATAATGGGGTTGGCCACAGGCCACGCCCGTTGCTGTCCCCACACAAGGCCGGTCCCTCTTGGGCCAAACATCCATTTATGGGTCCCTGCAACAAGGAAATCGCACCCCACGTCGGAGAGGCGAAAATCTTCGACACCCAGTGCATGGACTCCGTCGACGCAGAAGATCGCTCGATCCTGCTCCGTACGGGATTCGTTCAGTCTGTGAATCGCCTGCGCCATCTCATGGATGGGAAGCTTCAGGCCTGTGCTCGAATGCACCCAGGTCACCGCGACGATGCGGGTATTGGGTTTGATGTTCTTGATCAGACTGTCGAGTAATTCCAGGCGCGACACATTCTTGAGGGAATGATAGAGCGGGATCTGGCGTATCGTGGCCCCGGTACGTTCTGCACGAAGCCGCAAGGACGTTTCAGTGGCATAATGATCGTGAAGAGTTGTCAGGATCTCCTGACCTTCGCGCAGGGTGAGGCCGCCATACAAGAGGCCCAACCCCATCGTTGTGCTGTCGGTGAGAGCAATCTCCGTCGGATGGACCCCAAGGTAATCTGCCGCGGCCCGCAATACTGCGGCCTCCTGCTTTTCTTCCTGTTCCACCCAGTAGCCGATCGGATCGGCATCCAATCCGCGCCGGTGCCGTTCGATCGCTGCTCTGACCGGAGTGGGATGGGAGGCGAGAAAAAATCCCGCCAGGTGGATGTAGTCGTGGGAAAGTTGAAATTGCTCACGCACGGTCTGCCAGCTATCAAGCTTCAGAGGCGGGGAGCCGGAGTCAGCGGTGGAAACCGGAACTTTTCCAGCCAACAGCGCCGCACCGAGAGCCATGCCGCTACGAACGAGAAAGTTCCGTCGATCTATCGCACCCATAAATGCGTCCTTTCCATGAAGAGGAGTATGCGGGTGTTCTTCACTCTACTGCGATGACCAAGTGGTGAGCAAGCGGGTTGATGTCGGGGAGCATCCTCTTCAGGGCTGCTCAAAAAGGCTCTATGACAAGGCCGCAGAGAGTGGGGCGACTGAGGCGTAACTTTCTCACCCGCCCGACCCCGAGCTGTCGGAACAGCTCTTTTCCCGTGTGCGGTACGTCGCAAGGAGGCACGCGACTGAGAACGCAGCTGGAGGGAATTTTCAGCAGCCGACTTAGTAGGTGTCGGTCGGCGGGCACGTGCAGACGAGATGGCGATCTCCATAGGCTTCGTCGATGCGGCTCACACTGGGCCAGAATTTATGGTCGCGTACCCAGGGAGCAGGAAAGGCAGCCTGTTCACGGCTGTAGGGTCTATTCCATTCGTTGGCCGATACCACCTGTGCCGTGTGGGGAGCATTCTTCAGGAGATTATTCGTGCGGGGCTGGCGGCCCTCGACGATATCTTGCATCTCTGTGTGAATCAGGATCAGCGCCTCGCAGAACCGGTCCATTTCGGCCCTCGATTCGCTCTCCGTCGGTTCAATCATGAGCGTTCCGGCAACCGGGAACGAGACCGTCGGAGCATGAAACCCATAATCCATCAATCGTTTCGCCACATCCATCGCTTCAATTCCCGTAGTCTCCTTGAACTGACGAAGATCGAGAATAAACTCGTGCGCGACGAATCCTGACGTGCCCGTGTAGAGAATGGGATAGTATTTCTCCAGCCGTCTGGCCATATAGTTGGCGCTCAAGATCGCCACCTGCGTCGCCTTGGTCAAGCCGTCGCGTCCCATCAGAGCAATGTAGACCCAGGAAATCGTCACGATGCTGGGGCTGCCGTAAGGCGCCGCCGACACCGGCCCGATGGAATCTTGTCCGCCCAGGTGTGTCACCGGGTGGCCGGGAAGAAATGGCGCGAGATGCCGCGCCGCAACGATCGGTCCCATCCCGGGCCCCCCGCCACCATGGGGGATACAGAATGTCTTGTGTAGATTCAGATGGCACACGTCCGCACCGATGTCCCCGGGCCGACAAAGCCCCACCTGGGCATTCAAGTTGGCACCGTCCATATAGACTTGCCCGCCGTGCGTATGGACGATCTGGCAGATGCGACGCACGTCCGCTTCGAAGACGCCGTGGGTCGAGGGGTAGGTTAACATGAGTGCCGATAGCCGATTGCGATGCTGGGCGGCCTTGGCTTCAAGATCGGTTAAATCCACATTGCCCTGTTGATCGCAGGCGACCGTCACAACCGTCATGCCCACCATGGCCGCACTGGCTGGATTCGTGCCGTGCGCAGACAGGGGAATTAAGCACACATCCCGATGCTCTTCACCCTGACTCCGGTGGTACGCCCGGATCACCATCAGTCCCGTATACTCGCCCTGAGAGCCTGCGTTCGGTTGCAAGGACACGGCGGAGAGTCCGGTGATCTCGGCCAGCCAGGCCTCCAGCTGATGGAACAACTCTTGATACCCTTTAGTTTGCTCGATCGGCGCAAAGGGATGAAGCCGTGAGAACTCCGGCCAGGTGACCGGCAGCATCTCGGCCGTCGCATTCAGCTTCATGGTGCAGGATCCCAAAGGGATCATCGAATGGACGAGCGACAGATCCTTCGCCCCGAGACGGTGGATATACCGCAGCATCTCATGCTCCGAGTGATAGCGATTGAACACCTCGTGGGTCAAGTACTTGCTGGTGCGGGTGAGATTCGCCGGGAAACTTGTGGTGACGCTGCCGCTCAAGTCCCGCACCTGAAAAGGCAGCCGATCGTGGCCGACAAAGAGTTCCATCAGGCGCCGGATTTCGTCTTCCGTGCTCACCTCATCCAGCGCAATCCCGATGGAGTGGTCTTCATGCCGGCGAAGATTGATGCCTGCTTCGTTGGCCCGGATCAAGATGGGCTCGGCCTGCATCTTCGTCAGACGGACCCGAATTGTATCGAAGAACTCTTCCGCTGCGACATCGAATCCGAGCTGCCGCAATCCCGCTGCCAGCACCACAGTCAAACCATGCACGCGCTCGGCAATCCGCCGCAAGCCCTCCGGCCCGTGGTAGACCGCATACATGCTCGCCATGATGGCTAAGAGCACCTGCGCCGTACAAATATTGCTCGTTGCCTTCTCACGCCGAATGTGTTGCTCGCGGGTCTGCAGGGCAAGTCGGCAGGCAGTCTTCCCCGTGACATCTTTGGACACTCCCACGATGCGTCCCGGCATCTGCCGTTTGAATGATTCAGCGGTCGAAATAAACGCGGCGTGGGGGCCGCCAAATCCAAGCGGGACACCAAAGCGCTGGCTGGAACCCACGGCGATGTCAGCCCCGAATTCTCCCGGTGGGCGCAAGAGGGTCAAGGCCAGCAGATCGGTGGCGACCACCACAAGAACCCCGGCCGCGTGGGCCTGGGTCACCAGCGCACTGTAATCCCCGACATAGCCGTCGGTGGCCGGATACTGGAACAGAATGCCGGCCAGCTGAGGATCAGAAAAATCGATGGTCTGCGTCCGCCCTACGCGCAGGGTCATGCCGAGCGGTTCAGCCCGCGTCTGCATCACTGCAATGGTCTGGGGATGGCAGTCTTGCGAGGCGAAGAACACTGTCCGCTCGTGGCCGGACGCACGGGAAATGGCAAGGCACATGGCCATTGCCTCCGCTGCCGCCGTGGCCTCATCCAGGAGCGAGGCATTGGCTAAGGGCAAGCCGGTGAGGTCGGACACCACTGTTTGAAAGTTCACGAGTGCTTCCAAGCGGCCCTGGGAAATCTCGGCCTGGTAGGGCGTGTACTGGGTATACCAGGACGGATTCTCGAAAATATTGCGCTGAATCACGCCGGGCGTAATGCAGTCGTGATAGCCCATGCCGACCAAAGAACGGTAGATCTGGTTTTCTGCGGCGATGGAACGAATCTCTTCCAGCACAGCTTGTTCGCCGCGGTGAAGGGGCAGATCCAATTCTTTCCGCAAACGAATGTCGGCGGGCACGGTTGCTTGGCTCAGTTCCTCCAGCGATTGCAAGCCGAGCGTGGCAAGCATCTCGCGAGCATCAGCGTCCGTGGGCCCAAGATGGCGATGGATAAACGTGTCGGTCGGGCTCAGAAAGTCCGGTGTGGCCATGGCGTTCGCTTATCCTTCGAATATGTCTCGTCGGTCGAGAGCTCTGATGTGCTGACCGACCCACTCGCGGCCCGCAGAGTACCATGCGCACCCCCTGTTCTCCAAGTGGTTGAGCGATAGTTTCTGGGCTTGCCTTTGGACTGAGAGTCACGTATGAGTGCGGACAATCTAGCAGGATGCTGAAAAAGAGAGGACGGGGTAGCTGGGACGATCCCCGTGCTCGCGCAACGCGCGGCCTCAGAAGAATGGGATGGGCAGCCTGGCCGTCCTCCTGCTCACGGAACGCGCACGATCAGAATGTGCTCGTTCGACGCGCGCAATCGAGGATCGACCAGGCTACCCTTGAAAATATAATGGG
>DASVEA010000363.1:0-2021 GCA_036380815.1 Nitrospiraceae bacterium | reverse complement strand
GTGCACCTGCTTTGCGGTCGATGAGTGTGGCGATCAGGACTCCATCGCCGGATACAAAGCCACTGACTTCCACCACATCCACATTGGGCACAAGGCGGGTCAGGTCTCGCCCCGGCACACTGTCGTCGATAATGGTGCTGTCGGTGACGAGGATCGTTTGACCCAACACGGTCAGCGTAGTTCCGGATGCCTCGATCGCCTGGACCTGTCCTTCCAGCGTATCCGAGTATGAAATGCGGTCCGCCGTTCGTTTGAGGATCGTCTTCGTGACGTTGTCTTCAAGAAGCGTGGCCTCTAGGAAGACGACCATGCCCTTTTTCAGCTCGTTCTGGGTGACACCGGAGCGTCTGTCGACCGTAAACACCGTGGAACCCGTCTCGTATTCCACGCCTGAGACAAACACGCTCCCGAAGCCTGTGATCGGGCCTGAAGAGACGCTGGCCACGATGCCTGTGCCACCGATGCCCCCACCTTCCTGAGGACTGCAGGAAGCCGCTATTAGCAACAAGAATGAGTACAGCGTGGCATAGATCAAACTGGTCTGTTTCATTTGGATTTTCCTGCACGGGGAGGGCGGAACGGTTCTTCGAAGTGATACACGCCTATCCCCAGACGTACTCGTCCCGTTCCCGTTGCGGCCGGATTCACGTCGCGGTCTCGATGTGCAAGCCATCGATCCAACGATTCTAACAGCTCCTGGCCTCGGGCCGCGGCAATCGAGCGGAATACCTTCGCCGTTTCCTCCGACACATTGTCGTACATGACCTTGCGCTGGAAGCGGGGATTCCGTGGCTGGGCATAGAGGTTGTGCTCGATCGTGGCAATGAGGTCTGCGGTGTCCATTCCCAGGATGGCCAGTTTTTGAACAGGCCCCTTCTCCGGCACGTAGGCTCGGGAGAGCAGGCAGATGCGACCGTCTTTCAATTGCTTGATGGCTCCCACCCGCAAGAGTTCATCGAGCATGGCCCGCGCAGGCATATCACCGCTGTATCGACGAACGAGCTCCGAAAAGGAGGCCCCAGCGTCGCTCATTAGGAGCGGGGCTGGGTGGCCTCTCTTGTCAGCGAAATCGGGGTCCTTGAGCCAACCCGCAAGGACAGACGCGGCCCGGTTGTACTGGTCGCTGTCCGCGGCCATATCCGGTTGTTCGGCGTCGAAGAGGCGTTGAACGTCCTTTCGGGTCAACCCGGTGAGGATGGCAACCCGAGAGGTCGTGGCGAGCTTTCCGCCGATTCCGAACTCTTCGTGTGCAACGTCGGCGTATACCCGTTTGACGAGTTCGAAGAACGCTTTCGCAGAGAACCCGTTCCGCAAGCAAATGCGAATCAAGGGACGCAGCAGCGTGAGTAGAGTCGTGCGGAGTGCTTCAGTTTGTGTGTGAGCCATTGATTTGGGAAATAAATCCCATGTATACTAATGGGAAATAAATCCCATGCATACTAACATGAGATAGGCTGGCTTGTCAGGTGCTTACCCCGTGAGGCGTGGCCATGCATCCAAAGTTCCTGTCCCGTTCCCTCCTCTTCATCACCTCGGCAACGCTGGTCGACCGACCGCGTACGGATTGTACCGTTGGGAACAGGACAATTGCCAGGACCGCATCCGGACACGACCGACCAAGGGATTGGAACCGACTGACGTCTTTGACGGCGTCGTCACCAAAGACAAGGGAAGATGTCCTCTTTGTCGCTGGGTGGCTCACGCGAATACCCTGGTGGACTCTTCTCCTCGCATGGAGCGCCATCAATGTCTGGCAGGCTGTACAACTGGAGCTTTTCCATGACGAGGCCTACTATTGGATGTTTTCCCGCTTCCCTGATTTGGGGTATTTTGATCACCCTCCGATGGTGGCCTGGTGGATTATCCTCGGGGCGTGGGCCGGTGGAGAACTCGGGGTCCGGCTCGCGAGCGTGATCTGTTGGACCCTGGGCGGATGGCTGTTTGTCCAGCTTGCCCGACCAGCGCCGGCCACGGCTGCGGTGCTCTGGTACGCGCTGCTTCCCTTGAGCTCGTTCATGGGC
>DASVEA010000362.1:0-2521 GCA_036380815.1 Nitrospiraceae bacterium | reverse complement strand
TTTGGCCCGATACGTCAGCAGGCGTGGCTGCGTATACTCATCGAAAATCATCTTCGCGCCCTCCCGCTCTTTGTCGGTCGACAAGGTTGCGAGATACTTCTCCTTGAGCGCCGGTTCTGGCGTCGGAATCAACGCATAGTTCAACACCGCTTCAATCGACGCGGCACTCGATCCGGCCGGGATCGCGAGAGAGAAAGGGACTTTCCGTGTATGGCCCCCCTTAATGAAGGGATCAGGAATCGGGCCCCGCAGAATTTTGTCGTAGGGCAAGCCAAACTGCTTGGTCTCTTCCTTCAGCACCTTGCCCTGCGTGTCTTTGACGGTAATGATCAGATAGAACTGCTTGAGCACCGGGTCGCCGTCAGGAAAGCTGTGAGGGAGGCTGCCGATTCTCACCAGCGCCGTCCCTTCCACCGCAGAAGCCGACTTGGTGGCCTCAAGATCCACGCGAGGCATCCATTCGGCCTGTAGATTTCGATTCTTGAGGAGGGTACCAGGAACCACTACGCCGCGGAACCAATGCCGACCGATTGCGCGGGTCATGGCGCCACGCTTTGAAGTGGAACTGCCGGTCGATGGCTCCATGTGGCAGTCTTGGCAAATCGTCCCCTGCAAGATCTCACCGGCCAGATCTTTCTGCGTCGCATCCTTGACCTTATCGAAGTGGCAGGAGGCGCAGTAGTTTGCGCCACGGAACAGTTCAGATTTTGTCGCAGGATGGACGAGATTTTCCTCCGGGTCCGCGTAGGGCCCATAGATCATCTTGCCCGGCTCGATCTTGAACGAAGGCGGAGAATTCGGTGTCTGCTCGACCTGCTTGATCAGATGGCAGGAGGCGCAGCCGATGCCTTCCACTTGCGGCTTGCCGGACAACACCTGGGCCACAATCTTCTCGGTATGTTGCGGGAACACGGTGGTCGACGGTACATGACAGGAAAGACAGCGGCGGCGCTCGTCGGTCGTCGGATTAGTCTGCAGCCAGACGCCCAACACCGTGCGGAAGACCGGTGACTCCAGCGATGTACCATGCAAGAGCGCCGCATCGACCCGGCCGAAGGTCTTGAGATCCGGCGTCTGTTCACGGACGCCTTTCCACTCTTCATAGTGCCGATCGTGGCATTGCTTGCAGTCTTCAGATCGAATAAAGATCTTTTCAATCTCCGCCATCCAGTCGGCCGGAGCCGGAGCCTCAGCCTTCTGTGCAATAGCGCGGCCATGATACAGGCCGATGACTCCCACAACGAGTGCAAGGAAAAAGCCTGCGGCGATTCGTGGTGTATGCCGGATGAATCGTGACATCTTCAATCCCGTTTACATCCGACGAAATGGAAATTCACCCCCCACCCGACCGGATCGCCTGGATCGGCCGACTCATAGGTGCCAACAGTGAAATTACATTCTTTCATCCCTCGCTTGATCGCTCTCCCAAAATCGATCATGTTTCCAATCTCGGTCTTGTCGATTTCCTTGATGATGGATCGGACCTTGATGCCGGCATAGTCGGCGCGCGAACTCCCGATTACTTCGAACACCGCGACGCCCTGCGCCCGTTCGAGTTTCAATTCTTTTTTGATATCCTCGTCCACGTCTCCGACGATCACGCCGAATTCTTCTCCCAATCGCCCGGCTTCATCCACGGTCATCGGCTCCTGATCCGCCGCACCCGCCGGCACCGTCTGGAACCAGGCCAGGACTCCCAGGCACAAGCTGACACACAACAATAAGGCCCATCCACTCCGAAGGGCCTTTGTATGTGCGCTGACCAAACTACTTCGAGCCTCCTCCAACGTTCATGCCTCTCAGGGAAATTACTCCTGCAGGCTGCTCAAAAAGGCCGTCAGCAAGGCCGCAGGCGAATCGAAACCGGAGGCGTACCCTCAGGGGTACGTTGAGGATTTCGATGAGTCGAGAACGCCGCTGGCGGCCTTTTTCAGCAGCCTGACTAAAGCTTTGAAACTGGGTCGATGATGAGCTGAAACCAGGGCGCGACGGCTTTCTGCCCATTCCGTTCTTTGTTCTCACCATTCCACACGGCAAACGACACGGTTTGCACCCGGCCGGGAATCAGTTTGGCTTCGTTTTCTTGCTCTTCACTTACCAGGGACCTGCGCATGACGACACGCCACACCCCGTCTTTCCACGTAGCCTTCCCCTGAACTCGGCCCTGCTTCTCTTTGGTCGTCAGGGTACTAAAGCCCCCACCGATGAGGTCCTCGACAGAAGAGACCCGGCGCGGAATGACTTCAAACGTCCTCACGCCGTCGCGAGCTTTTTCGGAAGTCTTGGCAGCCCGGCGATCGATATCGCTTTGCCAATCGGCCTTCCAATGCCAAATATTGATGTAGTGGTCGAGTTGGCCCATGCAGAAGAACGCGGGGGCATCGCCGAGCGGCAGTCCAATCGCAATTCCGTCCCGAAAGGTCCCCGGCGTTAGGCGGTCATTCTTCGTGTTGTCCTGCCATTCGAGCAGAAACGCGATCTCGGTTCCATTGTGGAGCGACCGCACCGTCAAGGCTCGCGC
>DASVEA010000361.1:0-2381 GCA_036380815.1 Nitrospiraceae bacterium | reverse complement strand
GTCTCCGTGCGACATCCAGACGACAGTCGATCCGCTTTCGCCGATGCCCTTGAAGAGATTGCTGCGGTCATCGATCGTGAGATCGGCCCGTCCGTACTCCCGATGCTTGGATTTGGCCACCTCTCCGCCCGAGAGATGGGTCACAAGCTGCATCCCGTAGCAAATACCGAGAATGGGGATTCCCAGATCGAAGAGTTCCTTGGGCACCGCCGGCGCATTCTTCTCATACACGCTGGAGGGGCCGCCAGACAGCACGATACCTTGCGGGCGATAGGCGAGAATCGTCGCCAAGGGAACGGTGCAGGGAAAAATTTGCGAGTAGACGTGGGCTTCGCGAATGCGTCGTGCAATCAGCTGGGTATATTGCGACCCGAAGTCGAGGACCAGGATTCTATTGTGCCAGAGTTCCATGTTGATGCTGTGAGGGGTGAGGGGTGAGGCGTAAGGGGTGAATATCGACTGGAGACCGGGTCAGGTTTTGGAACCCCTCACTCCTTACCCCTAACCCCTTACCGAAACTATTCCCAATCCATCCGGTAATTCGGCGCTTCCTTCGTGATAATCACATCATGCACGTGGCTTTCGCGGAGGCCGGCGACCGTTTGCCGGATAAACGTGGCTTTCTGCTGTAAGTCCGAGATCGTCCTGCACCCGCAATAGCCCATGCCGGACTTCACGCCGCCGATCAATTGGTAGATGACAGCCGAAAGTTTCCCTTTATAGGGCACGCGTCCTTCAATGCCCTCCGGGACCAGCTTCTGCACCGGACGCCCGCCCTGCCCGTACCGATCTCCTCCCCCGCGCTCCATCGCGCCGATCGAGCCCATGCCGCGATACACCTTATACGTCCTGGCTTGGTACAGTTCGGTTTCCCCCGGCGACTCTTCCGTGCCTGCCAAGAGTCCGCCCAGCATGACCGCGGAGGCGCCTGCTGCCAAGGCTTTCGTAATATCTCCTGAATGTTTGATTCCGCCGTCTGCAATGATCGGGACCCCGTTGCCAGCAAGGACTTTTGCGCAATCGGCAATCGCCGTCAGCTGCGGCATCCCGGCTCCGGACACGATACGGGTCGTACAAATTGAGCCCGGCCCCACACCCACCTTCACGGCATCGGCGCCGGCCTTCAACAAATCTTTCGCCGCCTCAGCGGTAGCAATATTCCCGGCTATCAGTTCAAGGTCGGGATAACGTTTCTTGATCAGCTTGACCGTGTCCAGCACCGCTTGCGAATGCCCGTGTGCGGTATCGACCACGATCACGTCCACTCCGACCTTCTTCAGCCGCGCCACACGATCTTCCGTCTCCGGACCCACACCGACAGCCGCACCCACACAGAGCCGACCATGTCCATCCTTGCATGCGTTGGGATACATGATGCGTTTTTCGATATCCTTGATGGTAATAAGGCCTTTGAGTTCGAAATGCTTGTTGACGACCGGAAGCTTTTCGATCCGATGCTCGTGCAACACCTCTCGAGCCTTCTCCAAGCTCGTCCCTTCGGGCGCCGTGATCAGCTTGTCTCGCTTCATGATTTGCGAGACCTTCAAATCCATCCTGGTTTCGAACCGCAGATCGCGATTTGTAAGAATACCGACCAATTTCTTGTCTTTCGTGACGGGAATCCCCGAGATCCGGTATTTCGCCATCAACGCGTGGGCATCGCGAATCGTTTGATCGGGCGAGATCGTGATCGGGTCGAGAATCATTCCGCTCTCGGATTTCTTGACCCGGTCCACTTCGGTCGCTTGATCCACTGGCGACAACACTCGGTGAATAATCCCGAGGCCACCTTCGCGGGCTATCGCGATGGCCAAACGGGACTCGGTGACGGTATCCATGGCCGAACTGATAATGGGAATGTTGATCTTGATGTGGCGGGTTAGCCTCGTGCGCATGTCGACTTCACTCGGCAGGATTTGAGACTTGGCCGGAACCAACACGACGTCATCGTAGGTTAATCCTAGGCGTGGTTCTTTATCCAACATGTCTTCCCCTCACCAGCAGCATGCTGAAAAAGTCCGCCAGCGGCGTTCTCACATCGTTCAGACCCTCAACGTACCCCAGAGGATACGCCTCGGCCCTTCACTCGCTGCGGCCTTGCTGGACAGACCTTTTGAGCATCGCGCAATATTCTCGTGGCCGCTTATGCCTTTGATGTTCCTTGCGCGTTCTCGATCTCTGCCACGGTCTCGGCGTCTTCCTGGAGCCGTTCGCTCCCCTCGTCCGCCGGCATGAACTGTTCGACCCGGGTATTTCCGCTATCGACGACAAACACACTTCCTCTGACATCGACCGCGATGCCGTAGGGGAAGTTGAACTGTCCTTTGCCGTTCCCAAATCCACCCCACTGAGTGATGAAATTACCTTCTCTATCGAACTTC
>DASVEA010000360.1:0-8503 GCA_036380815.1 Nitrospiraceae bacterium | reverse complement strand
CTTGGCCCTCTCGTCCGACGGGACGCTGTTTGCCGGAACTTCTGGAAAAGGTATCGTGCGATTTAAGGCTCAATCGACCGGCTGGGTGCGTCAGCAAGATGGACTCAAAGATCATGAAGGTATGACGGAGAACTTTATTCGGGTATTGACGATCGATCCCGAGGGTGGCATCTATGCCGGTACGTTCGACGGAGGCGTCTTTTGCAGTGCCGATGGGGGCGTAACCTGGCGGCCCATCAGTCGGGCGCTTCCGAACGATTCGATTCGCGGGATTCTGTTCAACAGTCGGGGGCTTTTTGTGGCGACGGGGCACGGTATTTTCAAAACGATCGACAAGGGGCGTCAGTGGGTGCCACTCAATAAGGGGTTGATGAGTATGGCCATCCAAGTCTTAATCGAGTCCGGCGCCGGAGTGCTCTATGCAGGTACGAGCGACGGGGCATTCCGAAGCGACGACGACGGACGGACGTGGAATCCCATTAATCAGGGCCTTGAGGGGGGGGAGGCTCCGGCACCCTTCCGGTTTCGCTAACCAAGAAAGGGTAGAAGACGATGTCAGAGCCTACAGAGAAAACACGAGCCACCATTTCCGTCAGCAGCAAGGGGACCCAGCTGGGCGAGATTGTGTTGCAATTGTTTCATGATGTGGCGCCAGGTCACGTGAAGAACTTTACGAAGTTGGCCCAAGAAGGCTTCTATAACGGCACGACGTTTCATCGGGTCATTCCCGGTTTCATGATCCAGGGTGGCGATCCCAACAGCAAGAATCCTGACCGTGCGTCGCACGGCATGGGGGGACCGGGGCACAAGGTCAAGGCCGAGTTCAACAGCAAGCCCCACAAGCGCGGGGTGCTCTCCATGGCGCGTTCGAACGACCCGGACAGTGCCGGCTCGCAGTTTTTCATCTGCGTCGCGGATGCGAATTTTCTCGATTGGCAGTACACGGCATTCGGTGAAGTGGTCAGCGGGATGGATGTAGCGGACAAGGTGGTGAACATGAAGCGGGACGGCCGGGACAATCCATTGGAGCGTGTGGAGATGACAGTCACGATCATGGACTAATGAAAACTGTGATGGGTGATGTGTGAAGGTAGATGAGTTGTTGAAGACGACGTTATTTTCCTGGAACTACCGATCACGCATCACGCGTCACGCATCACTTCTTTGTGCAGTTTTTGTCCTGTCCGGCTGCGCCATTCCTATGGTGCCCTATCGCGCGGTCTACGAAGACCCGGTGAACTATGTTCGACTAGAAGTGGATGATGCTGTCCTGCCGGAGTGGCCTCCCAGCGCGCATGCGCATCCAAAGACGATGCCTGCCGAGGACGTTGCTCGTATCCTCAGAGGCATCTCGGTCAAAGAACATCGGATCTGGTTACAGAGATGGCTGCAGGGCGAGGCACCGCTGACGCCGGCGTTTCGCCCTGAGGAACTCGCCCTTTTGTCGCAGCAGATCGCAGAGGCTTTCGCCCTGGCCCGACCGGATGAACGCGTGACATTTTATCTCAGTCAACCGCAAACGTCCGTCAAGCGAGTCATCACCACAGGTGGTTTATACATCCATGGTTCTGAACTGCATTTCATTTTGGGGAATTGGCAGATCGTCTACGGCATTCCAACCTATGGCATGATCTACGATCGGCGCTATCCCATGCGACCAACGGCCGCCAAGGGATTTCTCTTGTTCTTCAATCCAGGTGAGGCAACCATAATCCAACGGCACAGCCTCTGGGATACGTTGTTGGCCAACACCGATGACGAACTCGTGATCGATCTGACGAACATCGTCTCTGGCCCTCTCGCGTCTCTAGCAGGACGCTGAAAAAGGGGCGGGGTAGCTGGGACGATCCCCGTGCTCGCGCAACGCGCGGCCTCAGAAGGATGGGGAAGGAGCGGCCAGGTGCCCTCCTTGCTCGCAGAATGCGCACGGTGAAACTGTGCTCGTTCGATGCGCGCAGTTGAGGGCAGCCTTGGCCACTCCCCTAAAGGGAGGTATAGGGAATGGGAAGGCCCTCGCTCGGGATAAAGCGCGACTTGGCGCGCTGAGGGATGGGTGGGTGAAATATTGCGCGCAGTTGGGATCATCCCAGCCACCCCTTATAAAGGGATCGCTCGCTGCGGCCTTGCTTGGGACAAGGCGCGTCTTGGCGCGCAGGGTCGGGCGGGTGAGAAGTCCGGCCTTTTTGAGCATCCTGCGGGAGTGCGCTCCTGTTGTGATGCATGTGGGGATCATCGAAGTTTTAGAAAGCCTCAACTGATTTTCAGCATCCTACCAGTCCTGCTTGTCGTCCCCGCCGTTCGTATGTGGACGATTTCCTCATCCTGCTGAATGTCGCACGTAAGAAGCGGAGAATTCCCTGTCAAGACAGAGACTTAGTAGATTTCATGAAGGTGATTCGGTAAGATGATGCATCCGCAGAAACGATGCGGCTTACCCACCGAGGATGATCGATCCAGGGAGCAGGAGTGGTCCGAACCCGTGTTGTTGTCGCCCTGATTGTCATTCTGCTGGTCAGCGGTGGAGCCTTTTTCATTTTCTCGCCCTACTTGACTGGCGACGATTATCTCAAAGATTTCTTCCTCCAGCAGCTGGAACAGGGTATCGGACGCAAGATTGACGTCCATCGCATCAAGTTGGTCCTGTTCCCTCGCATCCGATTGGAACTGACGCAGGTCGCGATTCACGATCGGAATTCCGATGACATCTTGTTATCGGCCAAGAAGCTGGATTTGGTCTTGCGATTTCTCCCGTTGTTGCGCAAGCAGGTGGTGGGGAAGCGGTTGCTCATCGAAGAACCGACCTTAACGCTTCGGCGCAATCGCGACGGGCACTGGAATCTCCTCGATCAGGTCGTCCAGGGGAGCTCAGCCGATCAGGATACCATGCAGTCGATCAGCAGGATTTTTCGCATCCGTGACGCGACGTTGGTAAACGGGAAGCTGATCATCATCGACGACGCACGCCCTGACGGGACTCGATCGATGACATTGGATTCGGTGGAGGCATCGCTGACTATCAGAGCGGAGCGGGGACAAGCGGATCTGGAGTTTTCTGCCGGTCATGCGGGCGGCAAAGGCCTCTTTACCATCTCTCTGGCAGGGACGATCAGCGCTGCTCAGCGGCAGACGATGGCGATTGACGATTTTTCTGCTTCGCAGGCCACACTCCAATTCGATGGCACACTCGAAGCGGCCAATCTGAATCTTCGAGAGGTAGCGGATTTCTTCGGGCCCCGCCCGGTTCCGGAGCGTTTGCAAGGCGCCGTCAATGTGCACAGCCATGTTCGGGCTGTGCCTGGTGTTGTGGGCTATGATGTGGTTGTATCCGATTTGTCCGCAAATCTCGCACAGCTGAGGCTCACAGGCCAAGCGAGCCTCTCAGGTCTGCTGACGCCTCAGCCCACGTTTGCGTTCACCTTTGCGGCACCTCCGATCCGATTAAGCCAGTTGCTCACGACCGTGCCGGCCGAGTGGGTGCACCCGCGGCTGCCGGCGATCATTCAGGACCGGGAGATCGACGGGATGGTGGAGGTTATCTCGGCAACCGTCACAGGTTCGTCGGTGGCGGGGCCACAGCTGTCATTGACGGGGGAGTTTCGCGTGAAACAGGGGCAAGCCTTGATCGGGAGCAGTCATGTCCCTGCCAAGGATTTGGCCGCGGTGGTGTCACTCGAAACCGGCCGTCTCAGGGTGTCGAATCTGAGCGGACTCTATGGCACGATCCACATGAATGAGAGCAAGGCACTCGTCTCATTTTTAGAGGCGGGTCCCTGGCTTGAAATGGACATTACCGGGGAGATGACCGCCGCAGACCTATTGCAGTTTCTCGCGAAGACCGTCAAGTCAGGACAGCTGTCGCGTGTGTTGGCCGCTTCGCGTGAGGTCGAAGGCAATGCCGCTCCCACGTTTCGTATGGTCGGCCCGCTCAATCAGCCGGGCGGTGTCACTTTTGCGGGGGGTGAGATTACCGTTCAGCGTGTCAGTCTGACCCATCCGTCTTTACCTGAGCGGGTGACGGCGCTGCAGGGCCGGTTCGTGCTGTCGGATGGCGGGACTCAGTTCGATCAGGTGACGGGACATTTTGGCGATCTGGCCTTACAGATCAGTGGGGGCATCACGGGGGGCAGTGGCAGTACATTTCAGGATTTCCTGATTCGAGTCAACGGCGATGCGGACCATATGGCTAAGTTGCTTCCCTCGAAAGCTTTTCCAGCCGAGATGATCGAAGGTTTGGTCAATGGCGCCGTGGTGTTGACCGGGCCGACCGTGTCGCCGCACATACGGGGTGAGGTCGTCCTGACCGAATCGAAAGTGACGCTTCCCGGTATGGCCGAAAAACCGATCGGCGCCCAGGCGACGGTCGAATTCGAGGGTATGATTCCACAAGCCTCCGGCGTCTTGCTCGAACGGCTCGAGTTGAGCGTGCCGCCGATCCGATTGCCGGTCAAGGGCAAGATTCAACTCGGTGAACAATTCTCCATTGATGCGGCGCTTTCGACCGGTACGCTGTCATTGTCCCGCGTGCCGGAATGGATTTCCAAGGGAGGGTTTGAGGCGGGGAATATCGAATTGTCGCTCGACATGAAGGGGAAGGGTCTCGATTGGAAAGCCTGGAGGACCACCGGGTGGCTCGCGTTGACCAACGGTCTGATGAGCGCCAAGGGGACCGAGGGACCCATCCATGATCTGTATCTGCGGGCACACTTCGTAAAGAACGGCGCGGATATCAAGCGATTGTCGTTTCGCCTGCTCGACAGCGACGTCGCGTTGGAAGGGACCATCCGCAACTGGGCGGAGAAACCGCTGATTACCGCTAAGATCGAGTCCAGTCAGATGGATCTCGACCTCCTCATCCCGAAAAGCCACCGGTCGCCGATCCGAGAATTTCTGGAAACCCTTGCAGCCACCAGTAAGGTTCAGGCAACCGCGTCAATGGCGCGCGGTCATTACAAACATCTCAAATTTGGGAGCCTTTCCGCCCGCATCACGATTCAAGACAGCATGCTCGATCTGGATCGTGTGTCCGGTCAATCAACCAATGGAGAAGTTGCCGGCCGTATCGTGGTGCAACTGCCGCGCAAAGAGCCAGCCGATGCTGAGCTCTCGGTTCGGGCGACGGGCCTGTTGGTGGAAGATGTGCTGAAATTATTGGGCCCGAAAGCGGGAACGGCTACGGGGGAAGCGCGAGTGACGGGGACGATCCGTGGCCATGGGAAGAACCCGCACGGGCTGTATCCCACGTTGAACGGCAAGGTGGATGTCCTGCTTGAAAACGGACGCATCTTCAAATCGGAGGGACGAGCGATCTGGAAAATCATCAGCATTTTGAATCTCCCGGCCGTGCTCCAAGGGAAAGTGGATTTGGAGAAAGATGGGTTGCCCTATAACAAGATTTCGGCGAAGGTTCTTGCACGGAACGGGCTCTTCGAAACCGAGAACCTGATCATCGATAGCCCGATCGTCAAGATTACCGCTGCCGGCAACTATGATCTGCCGACGGATCAAGTCGACATGGTCTGGGCCGTCAGCCCGTTCGGGTCCTATTCGCAATTCCTGAAAACGATTCCACTCTTTGGTCGGCTCTTTGCCGGTGAGCGCAAAGGCGTTGCCACTGCGCTGTTTTCCGTCAAAGGGTCAATCGAGGATCCGGAGGTGACGTACTTGCCGATGAAGTCGTTCGCCACCGGCATGACGGGCCTGGCGCAACTTGCCGTCGACATCTTGAAGAATACGGTCATGTTGCCGGTTGATCTGATGGCGCCCGACGAGGAGAAAGCTGCCGACAAGGACACCATACCCACGCCTGAACCAGTTCCATCTGCGCCTTGACCGACCTCCCCCCCCGTGCTAGATTTCGACCTGCATTCACTATGGCCTCATCCACGCCGCAATCTCAACGTGCCACGGTCTTTATCGCTGCCAGCGAGACCGACGCCAATTTATATTACGCGACGAAGTTTATTGCGCCGGACCCCTTTATCTATTTGGAAATTAAAGGGGAGCGGATTCTGGTTATGAGCGATCTCGAAATGGATCGGGCGAAGAGCCAATCGTCCGTCGATCGGGTGCTCTCGTATTCGGATGTCGAAGGGCGAGCCAAGACGCAAGGTATCGCCGAGCCAGGCACGGTCGAGGTGGTCCATATTCTCTTGAGAGAAGCCGGCGTCACGCAGATCCTCGTCCCGGCGAACTTTCCCTTCAGCCATGCCGTCAAGTTCCAGTCCTTGGGATATCAGCTGCACCCGAAAAGGGACCCGTTTTACGAGCAGCGTGTGGTGAAGACCGCTGAAGAAGTCCACCACATCGAAGCAGCCCAGCGTGCGACCGAACAGGCGGTCGCGGCCGCCCACGACATGCTGCGTCAGACCTCGATCAATCAGGATCGCCTGTGGTTCGAGGGGGTTCCGCTGACGTCGGAGCGAGTGAAGAAGTTGATCAATGTGAAATTGATGGAGTGCGACTGTGTTGCCCAGCATACCATCGTTGCCGGTGGGGAGCAGGCCTGCGACCCGCACAACGAAGGAAGTGGGCCGTTGCCGGCTCACCGTAGTATTATCTTCGACGTGTTTCCTCGTTCGGCCACCAACCGATATTTCGCCGACATGTCCAGGACCGTGGTACGCGGGACCCCGAGTTCCGAGCTGAGGCGGCTTTACCAGACAGTCTTGGATGCACAGGAAGAGGCCATCACGAAAGTCAAAGACGGGGCGGACGGGAAGAGGATTCATCAAGGTATCTGCGCTCGGTTTGAAAAAGCCGGGTACAAGACAGGCCTCGTCAATGGGCGCATGCAGGGCTACTTTCACGGCACCGGCCACGGGGTCGGACTCGATATCCATGAAATGCCGCGTATTAGCCGCACCGGGTCACTGCTCCAAGAAGGCCACGTCGTCACCGTCGAGCCCGGCCTCTACTATCCCGGTCTCGGTGCCGTCCGCATCGAGGACATGGTGCTCGTCACCAAAGATGGGTGCCGCAATCTGACGAACTTTCCCAAGACATTCGAGCTGGACTGACCGAAGTGCTGAGACTTGAGTGCTGAGTTCCTAACAGTCCTTTCATCGAAACTCGGTCCTCAGCATCCATGACTCAGCACTAGCCCATGCGCCTGACCTTCACCATTCAACGATTCAATCCCGAGGTCGATTCCACGCCGCATCCTCAAGAGATCCGGCTAGACGTCGGCCGCGGGATGACTGTCCTGGATGCCCTTATTCGCATCAAGCATGAGTGCGACGGAAGTCTGGCACTTCGCTATTCCTGCCGCTCTGCGATTTGCGGTTCCTGTGCGATGACGATCAACGGCAACGAGAAACTGGCCTGCCGCACCTCCCTCCGCAAAGAACTTGAACGGCATGGGCAGGTTACGGTCGCGCCGCTCCGCAACTTGCCGATGATCAAGGACCTGGTTGTGGATATGGCGTCGTTCTGGGAGAAAATCAGCGACGTGCACCCCTGGCTGGTTCCAGTGGCTGGGCCTTCGCGTGAGGGCGTGCCTGCTCAGACGAAGGTGCGGGACCATGCCCATCCGAGGTTCCATAATGTAGATGCCTGCATCATGTGCGGTGCCTGCGTGGCGGCTTGTACCGTGTATGAAGTCTCGAAGGGGTTTGTCGGCCCTGCAGCCTTGGCGAAGGCCGATCGTTTCCTCTCCGACCCACGAGAATCGCAGGCATCGACACAGGCCAGGCTCTCGGCGCTCCAAGACGAGCATGGGATTTGGGACTGTACACGCTGCAATTTCTGCGTGGAGGTCTGTCCGAAAGATGTCAAACCGATGGAGGCGATCGTCCGGTTGCGGCGGGCCTCGCTCGAACGAGGAATGACGACGACCGGCGGCGCGAGGCACATCCTCGGTTTTACCGATATGGTCGAACAGCAAGGGCGCTTGAACGAAGCGATCATGCCGCTGAAAGTGGTCGGGTTCGCACCGCGTGGCCTGCTGCGGATCCTGCCTCTGGGCATCAAGATGCTCCTCAAAGGAAAAGTCCCCAATCCCTTTGGACATGCGCTCCCCGGACTCATCCATGTTCAGGCCCTCATACGACGAGCGCGACGTGTGATGCCACCAGCTTGACGACCATGGCCGGGACGTTTCGATTTCTTGAAGAGATTGCCCTGGCCGATATGGCATTCGAGGCTGAGGGGGAGTCGGTCGAGGATGTCTTTCGCGGCGCGACGCAGGCCCTCCTTGAGAGCATGGCGAACCCTGCTACGGTGTCGGGAGGATGGGGGCGCGCGATTGAACGGACCGATGTGGACCCGTCGGCGCTGTTGTTCGATTGGTTGTCGGAGGTGGTCTACTGGAAGGACGCCGCTGGGGTGGTCTTCCGAGAGGCGCCGCTCACCCTGACACGGGAGGGGGACGTCTGGCAGTTGCGCGCACGTCTGATCGGTGCGCCGGTGGATCAGCAGACACAAGAACTCCACGCCGATGTGAAAGGCGTTACGAAGCATAAGTACTGCGTGAGTCAAGAGGCTGGGCGCTGGAAGGCCCTGGTGG